>CAZYQJ010000976.1:0-1880 GCA_964649925.1 uncultured Litorilinea sp. | reverse complement strand
GGCGACAACAGGTCGCGGCCATTCGGCTGCCAGGTGGGCGATGGTTTGAACCAGTCAAAGGTGTCGGTCATACGTGTCTCTCACCAGATATTGCCCGCGCCCGGCGTGTAGCTGGCGCTGACAACCGAGTTGCTGATCAACGTGTCACACTGCACCACGCCGCTGAATTTGGACATCCCGGCGTTGACGGTCACCATCCCGGCGCTGACCTCGACTGTGCTGCCGTTCACCGTCACTTTGGCCGCGGTGTTGAGTGTGATGCCCGACGCATCGAGGGTGACAGAGTTGCCGTTGGCGTCGGTGATCTCGACGGTGCGGTCGCCGTCACGCAGGACGATGGTCTGCTGCGGCGTCTGGAGGGTCAGGGTCTCCTGCCCCTGGGAATCGTCAAGCGTGATGCGGATGTTTTGGCGCGAGACGATGCTCTTGATGTTGTTGTCGCCTGCGCTGTCCATGCGCTCCGGCGGCGCGTCTTGCCCATTCCAGAGCGCCCCGACCACATAGGGACGCCGCGGGTCACCCCCTTCGAACATGACAAGCACCTCATCGTCCAGATCGGGGACGAACCAGACGCCGCGGTTGTTGCCTGCCATCAGCGTCGCCAGGCGCGCCCACGCTTCATAGAGACCGCCGTTGTCGTCGGGGGCCCAGGGCAGGCGCACCTTGACGCGGCCCTGCTGGTCGGGGTCCACCAAATCGACGACGATCGCGGGGTAAGCCCCATAAAAGCGGCGGCGATCAACCGCCAGGCGTTGCTGTTCCTCAATCCACATCAGGTTCCCAATCCGGGTCTTTCGACCTCAAAGAACGTGCGATAGCCGTCGATCACGTCGAAAACGTGGCGCGCGCGTGTGACGTAATAAGCGCCGTCAAACCAGGGGCCAAGCGCGTCTATCTCCACGGTCGCACCGACCCGCAGTTCTGCAGTGCCGTCGACCACGCCGGTGCCGGTGACGAAGCGGCGCGCCCGCTCCCGATAGCGCGCGTCAGCAAGCGCCTGTGCTTCGGGCTGGGAGAGGGGCATGGCGGTCGCGATCCGCTCATGGCGTGCGGCAATTGCCTGTTCCAGTACGGCGCTGCCGCCGCGGTCGCCGTTCAATTCGCTCTGGATCAACTGCGCGCCCGCCTCCACATCGATGGCCTGTTTACCGCTCACATCCCAGCCGCTGACGCGCACCGTCGAACGCTGGTGCGCGAGGTCTGCCAGTGCCGAGAACTCCACGAGGTTGCCCCCATAAGTGAGGGAGATCGTGCCCTCATCGCGCCCGGTGCGGCTCTGGACGTGCAGCGTGCTCCCCTCGATCCAGAGATCGGCGTCCACCGCGGCCGCGCGCTCGCGCAAAAAGGCCAGGTCGCTCTGGTTAAGCTGGACGAGCGTCCGATAGGTGGGGCCGTCGATATCCACCTCGGCGGTCAACCCCTGTGCAGCGGCGATCTGCCGCACGACATCGGCATCGGTCATGTCTTCAAACGTGCGCGTGTGCCGCACCATACGCAGGTCCTGGAAGCGGTCTTCAGCCAGCACGACAATCTCCGGCGGGCGCTGCGCCGGATAGTGCGCCTCGATGCCCATGATGCGCCCGTCAAAAATCTGCCGGAGTTCGTCCGGCTTGCCCATCTCCACGGCAAAGGGTTTCCCAAAGTCCAAAATCTCGCCGTCGAAAAAGCGGAAGGTCTCGCCCGCGCTCGGCTCCCAGTTGGTGAAGCGCGCCTCGCACCGAAAGAGTCCCCGCGTCGTTTCTTCCACCAACAGCGAGAGAAGGAGCGCATCGCCCAGCAGCGTCTGCACCTCGCCGTCCACGCTGATGACGGGACGCGAGGCGTAGTAGAGGGCTGCACTGCCATTGCTGCCGTTCATCGTGACCTCATCGTTTAATCAG
>CAZYQJ010000975.1:0-1883 GCA_964649925.1 uncultured Litorilinea sp. | reverse complement strand
GTCATCAACACGCTCTCATTGGCCCTGGGCAAAGTGCCGCTGGAAGGCGTTGCTCAGGCGGGATGGGAGGTCGAGGCGCTGCAAGACCTGGGCGTTCCCATCTTGCAGACCATCGCCAGCGGCATGGAGCGCGAACAATGGGAACTGTCGGCGCGCGGGCTCGCCCCGTTGGATACGGCCATGAACGTGGCGCTCCCGGAGCTAGACGGGCGCATCATCACAGTGCCTATCTCTTTCAAGGGTCAAGCCGTCCCGCCACAACCGGATAACGACAGCAGCCCCGCTGTAGAATCCGGCCATCCTGTCTTTGAATATGTCCCTGTGCCGGACCGCATTGCGCGCGTCGCCGGTTTGGCGCGCAGGCTGATCGATCTACAGCGCAAACCCAATGCAGAGAAGCGCATCGCCGTGATTCTGACGAATCAGCCTGGCCGTGCGGCACGCGTCGGCAATGCCGTGGGGCTTGACACGCCCGCTAGCCTCATGCACATCTTCGATGCAATGCGGGCTGCGGGCTATCACATTGAAAACCTCCCACCCACCGGCGATGCCCTGATTCACACACTGATCGACCGCTGTGCATACGACGTCGAATACCTGACTGACTTTCAACTGGCAGCGTGCCCGATGATCTCTACATACGCTGGTTTGCCCGCTTTCCAGAAAAGAATCGCCAGTCCATGTCGGCACGCTGGGGCGATGCACCCGGCGCGGCTTATCACCACCACGGGGCATTGAAGTTTGCTGGGCTGGAACTGGGTAACATCTTCGTGGCCTTGCAGCCGCCGCGCGGGTACGGGATGGACCCGAATGCCATCTACCACCAGCCCGACCTGCCCCCCACCCATCACTACGCAGCGTTCTACCGCTGGTTATACGAGCCGCGTGAGCGCGGCGGTTGGGGTGCGGATGCGATTCTGCACATGGGAAAACATGGCACGCTGGAATGGTTGCCGGGCAAGGGCATTGGCCTCTCGGATACCTGCTTCCCTGACCTCTTTCTGGCAGACATGCCGCTTGTCTATCCGTTCATCATCAATGACCCCGGCGAAGGGATGCAAGCCAAGCGCCGCAGCCATGCCGTGATCGTGGATCACCTGATCCCACCCATGACCACCGCAGACGCCTATGATGCGCTGGATGAGTTGCAGCAGTTGGTCGATGAATACTACCAACTTGAAGCACTCGACCCCAGCAAACTGCCCATGTTGCAGACCCAAATCTGGGAAGCCATCAAGCGGGCAAATCTGGACGATGATCTCAGCCTGCTGGGTAACCAGGTTCATGGCGACCACACCCATGAATGGGACCCAACCGAAACCGAAGACGGCGTGCCGGTCTCCTTGGCCGAGATGAAGGGCAAAGACTTTGCCCACCTGTTGGAAGACCTGGACGGCTATCTCTGCGAATTGACCGGCGCGCAAATTCGCAACGGGTTGTACGTCATGGGCAAAGCGATCTCCGGTGAAGCGCTGACGGATATGCTGGTGGCACTGACACGGTTGGGGAACCTGGAAGCCCCCTCGCTGCGCGAGTCGGTGGCGGCTGCGTTGGGGCTGGATTTGGCGAGCCTGATAGAGCGGCCCGGCGCACGGTTTGCTCAACCACCTGACCTGATGACTGACAGGCCACTCGTAACCCATGCCGACGCGCTGAATTTCATCGACACCACCTGTCGTGAACTTGTAGCTTGGCTGCATGATCATGGGTTCGACCCGGCGCTGATCGCCCAGGCGGAAGAATGGCGGTCGCTGCTGACGGCGGACGTGCAGCGCGTCTTGACCTTTATCTGCGCCAGGTTGGTGCCGCTGCTGCGCCAATCACAACACGAAGAGATCGCGCAGACCCTCAACGGGCTGACCGGGCGCTATGTACCGCCGGGG
>CAZYQJ010000974.1:0-1890 GCA_964649925.1 uncultured Litorilinea sp. | reverse complement strand
ACATTACTAGACCACCGTCAACCGCCAACACCTGGCCCGTGATATAGCCTGAACGCTCGGCAGCCAGAAAGGCCACTGCCCATGCGATTTCGTCGGGCGTACCCATGCGCCCCAGCGGGGTGCTGCGGATGATCTCGGCACGGTGCTCCTCGCTCAACACATCGGTCAGCGCGGTGGGGATAAAGCCAGGGGCCACAGCGTTGACCGTGATGTTGCGGCTTGCCAACTCGCGCGCCATGCTGCGGGTAAAGCCGACGATCCCGGCCTTGCTGGCCGCGTAGTTGGCCTGTCCGGCCTGGCCTGTCAGCCCGACCACACTGGTGATGTTGATGATGCGGCCCCACCGCTTGCGGATCATCCCGCGCACCGCCGCGCGCGTCACGGCATAGACGCTGCGCAGATTGGTGGTGATCACTGTGTCCCAGTCTTCTTCCGACATGGTCATGAGCAGAGTATCGCGCGTGGTTCCGGCGTTGTTGACCAGGATATCCAGCCCGCCCAGATCGCTCTGCACCTGTTTGACCATCGCCGCGGCCTGGGCCGTGTCGCTCACGTCGGCTTGATAGACGGTACATTCGCCGCCCGTCTGGCGGATCTCCTCCGCCACTTGGTCCGCGCCGGTGCGGTTGCCGCGATAGTGAATGGCGACCTTTGCGCCATGACAGCCCAGTTCTTTGGCAATCGCTGCGCCAATACCGCTGCTGCTGCCTGTGACAAGCGCCGTCTTGCCCGTGAAGTCCATGGTTCCCCTTCTTATTCCTGTTCGATTGACGTTTATTATACCGCCGAACCAAGCAATGTGCGAATTATTTGTAAATCGCGCTGGTGCGAGATGGCGGACCTAAACCGCGTCAGGTGCGCGACTGCCACCAGGCAGCAAAGGCGGTTACCCCTTCTGGGTCGCCGACGTTGTGACGGGAGATAGATCGGTCGATCCGTCTCATCAACCCCACCAGCACATCCCCTGGCCCCACCTCCACTACATCGGTCACCCCGTCGGCCACGGCGCGCTGCATGGAGGCCGTCCAGCGCACGCTGCCCGTCAACTGGGCCAGCAGTTCAGCGCGGATGGCCGCGGCGTCCGCCAGGGGTTCGGCGCTGGTATTGCCGATCACCGGCACGCGCGGATCCTGGATGGGGGTAGCCTCGATGGCCTGGCGCAATGCTTCGGCTGCCGGTCGCATCAGCGGGCTGTGGGCGGCGATGCTGACCGCCAGCGGCACGACCTTGCGCGCCCCCGCGGCCTCTAACGCAGCCATGGCCGCATCCATCCCGGCCACGTCCCCGGAGATCACCACCTGGCCAGGGCAGTTGTCGTTCGCCACCTGCACGATCCCGCCGCTGGCGCTCACCTCGGCGCAGACCGCGGCTACCTGCGTTTCGTCCAGCCCCAGGATGGCGGCCATGCGCCCTGGGGTCTGTTCCCCGGCCTGCTTCATCAGCCGCCCGCGCTCGCGCACCAGCCGCAGCGCGTCTACAAACGTCACCGCACCGGCGGCGACCAGGGCTGAATATTCGCCCATGCTGTGCCCGGCCACATAGACCGGGGCCTGGGATGGGAGCGCGGCAGGGGTGTCGCCGAGTTCGGCGGCCAGGGCGCGCAGCAGCGCTATTGACGTCGCCAGCAGCGCAGGCTGGGCGTTGATCGTATCGGTCAATTCCGCTTCCGGCCCTTCAAAGCAGAGCGTGCTGAGGGCCACGCCCAACGCTTCATCGGCCTCGGCATAGGTCTGCCGCGCCACAGGATAAGCGTCGGCCAGCGCACGGCCCATGCCGACACTCTGGCTGCCCTGGCCGGGAAACAGCAGGGCAAGGCCATGTGCGGCCTGAACAAAGTCAAATTCAGCCATGATGATCCATGCTTTCGGTCTGATGGGTTGGCAGCAAAGA
>CAZYQJ010000973.1:0-1897 GCA_964649925.1 uncultured Litorilinea sp. | reverse complement strand
GCCCTGGTGTGGCTGCGTCCTGCCGCGCCACAGGTAGCCGAACCACCGCAACATCCCACCGAGCCGGAAACAGCGTCTGCCCTCGCCACGTTCAGCCTCGTCCCCATCGCGCTTGGCTACCTCATCAACCTGCGCTTTCCCTTTTTCCCGGAGGGTGGCGAGCGGCTGCTCCTGCTTGTCCTGCCGCTCATGCTGCTCTGGCTGGCCTGGGGGCTGGATCATGGGCTGCAACGCACCTGGGCGGCTGCGCTGCTTATCGTCCCGCTTGGGCTTGCCACCGCTGCTGGCATCATCACCTTCTACACGCTTCCGCGCTATGAGGATCATGATTACCGCCCCATCGTGCGTTATGTCACCCAGCACAGCCGCGCCGAAGATACGGTCGTCGCCATCTTCCCTTGGCAGGTCGGCTACTGGCGCGCCTATGGCGTACGCCGCGACGATGGGACGTGGCTCGCGCCGCAGCCTGCACCAGTCGATCAGGACTTGCTGGTCTGGAACGAGGAATTGGCCCGTTCGCTCGACCACGCCCTACAGACAGGAACCGTCTGGTTCCCTGCGCCCGTCTCGTTTGGCAGCAGCCTGCCAGGTGAAATCGAGGACTATCTGGCGCAGGTCGCACGCAACGCCGGGATCCACTGGTTCTCACCGGCCACGCGGCTGAGCGCTTGGGTGCAGATGCCTACAGAACAGGCGGCGCGCACCGGGCCAGTCTCCTTTGGCGGCGATACCCTGACCCTGATCCAGGCCGCAATTGCGCCGACCACCGTGAGCGCAGCCAATACGCCCATAGCGGTTGATCTCACCTGGGCCGCCGCGGACACGGATAACCTGCACGTCGCCCTGCGCCTGATTGACGACACAGGCCGAGTTTGGGCGCACCGTGACTACGAACCGCTGGGCAGTTTCGCCCAAACTGAATCCGGCGACAGCATCCATGAATCGCTTGCCTTTCTTGTGCCTGCCGGTCTCCCGCCGCAGACCTACACTCTGGGCTTAGGCGTCGGCCCGCGCGGCAGTGATGAGATCTTTGCCAATGCCGAAGGACAGGATCTCATCCCGCTCGCCGCGATCCAGGTGACAGAGCCGTCCAGCCCGCTGCACCCGGCCCGCCTGCCCGCCTCCACCCTGCTGGAATCAGCCTGGGCTTCGGACGGTCTGCGGCTGATTGGCTTTGATGGCGTATCCCCCGGCAGCACCTGGCTGGCGGGCACGTCGCTGCCCATCACCCTGTTCGTCCAGAAGACCGATCCCGCCCTAACTTCACACCTGGTCTGGTTGGGGCTGCGTAACAATCGGGGCGAACGCGTCATAACCTGGTCAGGCTGGCCGCTGCCCGACCACCCCGTCGAGGCCTGGCCCTCCGGCGCGCTGATGCAGGTTCCCGTCGCCATGGATCTGCCCGCAACCCTGGAACCCGCAGACTATCAGCTTGAGGCCGCACTGATCCCGCCTAATGCGGAGCCGGATACGCCTCCAGCGCACCTGGCAACCATCCACATCGAACGCAGACCCCACAGCCAAGTGCGCGCCGAACCCCAAATCGGCCTGGATCAGCCCGCCCAACTCGGCACGCACGCACGACTCTACGGCTATGCGGTCACTCCCGCGGCCGGTCAACTCCAGGTCGAACTCGATTGGGAGGTGCTTCAGACACTTCTGCCCGCACATGACATCTTTGTCCATTTGGCTGCGCCGGATGGTGAGTTGTTGGCTCAGGACGATGGGCCGCCCATGACGCAAGCTGGCCCCGCGCCCACCGGCAGTTGGCTGCCCGGTGAATACCTGCGCACCCAGCACACACTCCTCCTCCCGGATGACCTGCCCGCCCCCCTTTCCAGCCTCACCCTCCATGTGGGACTCTATCACCCTGTCACACAGGTTCGCCTTCCCGTCA
>CAZYQJ010000972.1:0-1903 GCA_964649925.1 uncultured Litorilinea sp. | reverse complement strand
CGACGGCATCGGCCAGCCCATGATGAAGCTGCACCGGGCCGGAGAGGTCGTCCAGATAGCTGTTGGCAGAGATGGCGTTCCAGAACTCCGGGTTGGTCTGCGGCGTGCCGTACCGTTCCACCAACACAGCCTGCCACTCACGCGCCTGCTGCGAGATATTCAGCCCGGCAAAGTTGGCCCAGAGTGAGAGCAAATCGGCGTAAGAGGCGACGACACCGGCCCAGACCACTCCAGCCTTGATGTCGCCGCTGGTGACCATAGCGCGCAGCGTGATAAAGCCGCCCATCGAATGGCCCCACATGCCGATGCGGTTGGGGTCGGCGTCGGGATGCCGCTTGATCGAGGCCACCGCGTTCAGCACGTCAATCGTATAGCCGGGGTCGCCATAGGCGCCGCGTGCCTCCCCCTCGGACGCTCCATGCCCGCGGTAGTCAGGGCGCAGCACCATGTAACCGGCGCGCGCAAAGGCGTCTACGTACTCCGCATAGCGTTCGGTGGACCGATAGAGATCGGGCGGGATATAGCCGTGGTTAAAGACGACCACAGGCCAGCCCGTAGGCGGTTTTGGCCCTGTGGGCACGGTCATCAGCGCGTTGATCGTCAATCCCTCGGACTGGTAGGAGACCAGCGAGCGCGTGTAGTTAGGGCCGGGGTAAAGCACCTCTTCGACGGTCAGGTCGCTGCCCGCATAGCTCTGCTGGCGCAGATAGTCAATGGTCAGCGGGTGGATACCATCTGGCCCGGCGCGTGCCTCCAGCGCGGCGTTGATCGAAACGGCTGCGTCCACCAGTTCGAGGATTTCATCGACCCCCAGTTCGTTCAACTGAATGATTTCCGCGGGCGACTGCACCTCGCTCATCTGCCAGAAATCAGCCGGGGAAGGTGGGGCAGACCCCGCAGGCTCATTCACAACAGCGCTGCCGGGGATGCAGAGCTTCCAGCCCACGGCCAGCACATTGACATTGGCGATACGTGCAAAGCTAGGGTCGATGGCGGCCTGGGCGTTGGTGGCATCCATAATGCGTTGATAGGCTTGCTGGTTGCCCAACATCTCCGCGGCGATGGACGAGAGGGTGTCGCCGGACTGGACGATCACTTCCTGGGCGCAGGCGGGGGCCGGGCTTTGCGCGTGGAGACGTCCAGGCAGCCCGGCGGCGACCATCAGCGCCACGAGCAAGACGGGTATTCGAGAGTAGATGAGTTGCATAGGGTTCAAACGATAGGATACAGCCGGGCGGTTCCCACCCGGACTTCCGCAGCGAGGCAGGCCGATTGTACACGGCCAGGGGGAATGCGGTCTGTATGATACCACCCACGGGACCATACCGCACCCAACGGGATATACGGTAGAGGATCGCCGCGCGATACGAATGCCACACCTCAGCCAGTTCGAGCCCTCCACTGTACCCCTGTCCCCTATCCTGACCCATTGGCGCGCCCCTGGCGGCGGGCTACCCTGGCAATGTGGGCCACTCTGAAACGAACATGGTTCCTGAGTGGCTCTAATCAAGGTGTGATGGGGTACACGCCCAGTGCTTCGATCCGAACGCGGCCCCGTCCATTTTGTCGCGCGGTGCGACAAAGACAGATTTTCGCCCTGGGGTAGACCTGGGGCATGGATAGTGCTAGACTGACAGAAAGGACTAACGCCAAAATGCCAAACCTTCAAGGCAAAAAGGTTGCCATTCTGGTAGAAAACGGTTTTGAACAGGTGGAGTTGACCTCACCTAAGCAGGCACTTGAGGAGGCTGGGGCGCAAACGCAGATTATCTCGCCACAACGCGATCAGGTGAAGGCCTGGCAGCACACCGAATGGGGCGACACCTTCCCGGTTGACGTGCCCATTGAGAACGCAAATGCCAGTGACTATGATGCGCTGCTGCTGCCCGGCGGCGTGATGAAC
>CAZYQJ010000971.1:0-1910 GCA_964649925.1 uncultured Litorilinea sp. | reverse complement strand
CCGGCGAGCGTGACGCCTGCGGGCAGCCATTGGCCGTCGGCAGCCCAGCGCGAACCCTGGGCTGTGATGTGGCGAGTCAGATACATAGTGCGCTCCGTTCGGTTGTGTCACATCGGATAAGGTTGTCACAGAGGGCCGCGGTCGGGTTAGGGCCGTCCATGCGTGCGCCGCCACTCTGCATATTCAGCCTGGGTCTGTTCGTCGGGCGGGTAGACGCCCAGGATACTTGCGCCGTTGGCGATCTTTTGCTGGATAAACTCCTCCAACCGTTCCTGTTCATAGGCATCGTGCGCCACTTCCTCGGCCAGGGCCGCCGGGATGGCGACCACGCCTTCGCCGTCGCCCACCATGATATCGCCCGGCATGACCAACACGCCCGCGCAGCCGATGGGCACGTTCATCTCGATGGGGTGGTGAATGGCGAACGAGGTGGTGGCATGGGGGGCGCGAATATAGGCGGGCAGCCCGATCGGTTTGAAGCCTGGCGTATCGCGCAGCGCGCCATCGGTGACCAACCCGGCTGCGCCGCGTGCCTTGAGACGCGTCGCCAGGATGTTGCCCAGGGTGGCGGCGCGGATATCGCCGCGCGCGTCGATCACTAGGACATCATCCGATCCCACAGCTTCGACGGCCAGCCGCTGGACGTTGGTCGTATTATCGTAGAGTGTATCGACCAGATCTTCGCGCATGGGCACATAGCGCAGGGTAAAGGCATAGCCCACCATGCGCAGGTCGGGCAGCAGTGGGGTCAACCCCTGCAGGAAGGTGTTCTTTAGCCCGCGTTTCATCAACTGGCTGGTCAGCGTGGCAGTGGAGACGGTGCGTAGCTTGGCGAGCGCATCGGCGGACAGCGTGACAGGCCGCCGCGTGGTCGTTTGCTGGCTATCGGCCATAGGTGAACGGTCCCTCTATGTGGCTGTCTGTCCGGCGCGGGTGTCTGCGCCAGGACTATAGGCGGGTGAAAGGTCAGGCACTATTGTACCACAGGCCGCGGGGGCTTTGGCGACATCCCCGCGACCTGTGCTGGCGTGATCGATGTGCGGCTAACCGCCAAACACGGCGGCGAAGAAGTCGCCCAGAAAATCCAGGCCGTTGATCAGCAACAGCCCCATGAGCAGGATAATCAGGATGGCGACTGCGCCGCTGTAGTCTTTGCGGTTGTTGCCGTTCTTGGCCAACAGGCTACCTATCCGTTAGCTGTACTCGACAAAGCCGGTCTTGT
The DNA here is from genome assembly GCA_964649925.1 of uncultured Litorilinea sp. Classification (GTDB taxonomy): domain Bacteria; phylum Chloroflexota; class Anaerolineae; order Caldilineales; family Caldilineaceae; genus QEUY01. Next base: position 688 of record CAZYQJ010000971.1, on the reverse strand, counting down.
TGCGCTCGACCCAGTCCCAGTTGATCTCCACGCCCAGGCCAGGCCCCTGGGGAACCGGTACATGGCCCTGGCTATCGATGGCGTCAAGCGTGTCGCGATAGTCCCCGGCATAAAGATGCTCCGGATGGCTGGCGGGTGCTTTGGGATGGAGCAGGCCCATTTCATAGTAGTTGGTGTTGCGGACGGCTGCCATACATTGGCGTTGGGCCGGTCCTGGCCCGTGGAACTCGATGTCGATGCCCAGGGCTTCGCAGGCGTGGGCCAGCTTGATCACGCCGGTGATGCCGTCATAGCCGATATCACCGCGCACGTAATCGGTGGCATCGGCAATGGCGAAGTCGATGTGCGGCTCTAGGGATCGGACATGCTCGGTCTGGAGCAGGGGGGTGCGGATCAACTGGCGCAGCTTGCGATGGGCAAATTGCGAGATGCCGCCATCGCGGTAGGGGTCTTCATACCAGAAAAAGCGGTTCTCGTCGCAGGCCCACCCCACCTTGACGGCATCGCCAAAGGTGATGTATTCGCAGGCCGGGTCAAGCATCAAATCCATCTTGCCGCCGACGCGCTTGCCCACGGCATGCACATTGGCGATCTCCTGTGCGATGGGCGCGCGGCCCCAACCGTGGATCTTGAAAGCCGGGTAGCCCATCTCCAGACACTGCTCGGCGAAGTCGGCAAAGGCTTCGGG
>CAZYQJ010000970.1:0-1912 GCA_964649925.1 uncultured Litorilinea sp. | reverse complement strand
GACCTGGCTGTGTTGGCGTTGGAGCCGAACGGCGCAAAGCTGGATTATCTGGTGGATCGCTTTGAACAGGCCGTCGGGCCGGTGCAATTGGTGCAGGCCCACGGCCCGCGCATTGTGCATTGTGTGGGGATCATGAGCGGCGGCGGGGCGAAGTATATCGAGCAAGCCGCGGCGTTGGGCTGCGATCTCTATGTGACCGGCGAAACGAGCCATGCCCAGTTCTATGATGCGCTCAACTTTGGCATCAATGTGATCTATGGCGGGCACTACACGACTGAGATCGTCGGGGTGCAGGCATTGGGGAATCATCTCCAAGAACAGTTTGACCTGGAGTTTGAATTTATCGACCTGCCTACTGGCATGTAGCGTCCCTTCGCAAGGAACAGGTGAATCGGGCGGGGGTCATTGCTTACTAACAGCGCGGGTCGCTGCGTTTTTAAACCCGCCGCTCCGCGCCGTCTCTACACCGGCAAGCTCGCTACTCATCGGGTAGCGGCTGCAGACCTGTCTTCTCTTGAAAAAGGCGTACAACTTCGCCAGGATCGGCATGGCGGCCTGTGGCCTTTTTGCTGTAGATCAGGTCGTCGTCGACCGTGACCTCAAAGCGCCCGCCGCCGGAGGGGATCAAGGTTAGGTTCTGGATGTAAGGGGTAAAAAAGCGTAGTAGTTCTTCCGTCAAACTGACGGCGCGAGGGGTGTAATTTCACATCACACAGTATTCGATGCTGACACGCACCTTGCTCATGACCGCTCCTCTCTGTGCTGGCCCTGTGATCTAACCTGGCGGGAGTCACCCAGGGCTGTGGCATCTCTCCCGGCCTGGGTAGGGGAACCTGGCCGCTGCCAAAAACGTTGGCAAGGCAGCGTCGGCCCCCACAATTGGATTTGATGCATACTGGAGGGGAGTGCTATAGTACCATCTATGAAGGAATTTGACCAGGAGAACGAGTCAACTGCGGCGACCCCACAGTCGAGCGAGGGAGAGAGTCCCAAGGCACAACGGTGGAGCCGCCGTCGTTTTTTGGCTGGCGCTTCGGGGATGGCCGCGGCTGTGCTGGCGGCTTGTGGACGTTCGCGCCGCACGCCCACCCCGTCGCCGCTGCCAACTGTCACGCCGACCCAGGTGGGGCAGTCGAGCCTGGTTCAACCAGGGGGACCGGCCACACACCACCTGCATCTGCCGTTGGTCCAGGATGGGGCTGCGCCGCAGGTCGCGGTTATCCCGGAGCCGACGCTGACGCCCACGCCGCCCAAGGCGACCGACACACCCGCCCCGCCCACGCCAACGCCGACCCCGCAGGCGACCCCCGTCCCGCCTGGCCCGCCCAGCAAGTTGGGGCTGTTTGTAGCCCGCAATCACCCCCAGGTGTTTGAACTGCTGGAGACGCAGGCGGTGACCGTCGTCAAGACGCTGGAACTGGACCGCAACTTTGTAGCACAGATCAAGCAGACTTCGCCGCGCACGCGCGTGATCGGGCGCTTGCCCGACGGCGATCTCTCCCAGGTGGAACTGGCCCAACTCGACCCGATCCCGGCGGCGCAGGCCTATGTGGAGCGGCTGCTGCCCTTTGCCGACGACCCGCAGCGCAGGCCCTACTTCGACGGCTGGGAGACCTATAACGAGCCGGTGGCAGGCAACGCGGATGAGATGGCACGCTGGGGCGACTTTGAGGCCGAACGCACCCGGCTGCTGGGCGAGCGCGGCATCCGCAGCGTGATCGGCAATTTTGGCACAGGCCAGCCCCCGCTGGACCTGTGGGAGCCGTTTCTGCCCGCGGTGCAGGCCGCCCTGGAGTATGACGGCTGGCTGGGGCTGCACGAATACTCGGCCCCCACCATCTACTATATGACCACGCGCGAAAACCAGGGACGTTACCCCGGCGTCAGTCCAGAGGATACGGGCTGGTTGACG
>CAZYQJ010000969.1:0-1914 GCA_964649925.1 uncultured Litorilinea sp. | reverse complement strand
CCAACCGCCTGGAGCAGCGTTTCGGCCGCATCCACCGCATCGGCCAGACCGAGGTCTGCCATCTGTGGAACCTGGTGGCGCAGGAGACACGCGAGGGTGACGTCTATACCACGCTCCTGCGCAAGCTGGAGGCCGAGCGCGATGCGCTGGGCGGCGCGGTCTTTGATGTGCTGGACCGGGCCATCAACGGCCGCGAACTGCGCGAACTGATGATTGAGGCCATCCGCTACGGCGACCGGCCCGACGTGCGGGCCAAGCTGACGCGCCGTGTGGAGGGTGCGCTCGACCGCGAACGGCTGCGCAGCTTGATGAGCGAGCATGTGCTGGTACATGAGGTCATGGACCCGGCGCAGGTCTTTGCCATCCGCCATGAACTGGAACGCATGGACGCGCGCCGCTTGCAGCCGCACTACATCGCCTCGTTCTTCAAGGCCGCCTTTGAACGGCTGGGCGGCAGCATCCACGAGCGCGAGCGCGACCGCTATGAAATCACCCATGTGCCCGCGGTGATTCGCCAGCGCGACCGGGTGATTGGGACGGGGATGCCGGTGCTGCGCCGCTACGAGCGCATCTGCTTTGAGAAAGAACTGCGCTCGCTGCACGGTAAGCCGCAGGCCGAGTTTGTCAGCCCCGGCCACCCCCTCTTGGACGCCGTGGTCGATTTGACCCTGGAACGCTATCGGGACCTGATGCGGCAGGGGGCCATCCTGGTGGACGACAACGACCTGGGCGAGCAGATGCGCGTCCTTTTTTACCTGGAGCACGCGGTGCGCGATGGGCGGCCCGGCCCCGACGGCAGCCGCCGCGAGGTGTCACGACGCCTGCAGTTTGTGGAAATGTACCTGGACGCTGCGGGCGACGGCCATCCTGTCTGCCAAAACGCCGGGTATGCCCCCTACCTGGACTACCGCCCGCTGCGACCGGACGAGCGCCAGCTGGTGGAGCCGCTGGTGGCGAACCTGCTGGCAGGCCACGACCTGGAGCAGGCCGCGGTCCAGTACGCCATCCAGCACATGGTGCCTGACCATCTGCATGAGGTGCGCAGCCTGCGCGAGCCGTTGGTCGACAAGACCTACGCTGCGGTCAAGGAACGGCTGACCAAGGAAATCACCTACTGGGACAACCAGGCCATCCGGCTGCGCGAACAGGAACGCATGGGGCGGGTAAACGCCCGGCTCAACTCGGCGCGGGCGCTGCAGCGTCGCGATGAACTGACCTTGCGCCTCCAGACCCGGCTGCAGGAACTGGACTTGGAGCGCAGAATTTCAGCGCAGGCGCCGCATGTCGTGGGCGGAGCGCTCATCGTCCCGATTGGCGCTATCCACCGGCAGGCCGGTCTGCCGCCCGACGAGGCCACGGTACTCGAACTGCACAACAAGTACGTCGAGATGGCGGCCATGCACGCCGTGATGGCCGCCGAGCAGGACCAGGGCTACACGCCGATGCCGGTCTACCGCACCAACTCCTATGACATCGAATCCGCCGCACCGTCACCCGAAACGCCGCTGCGCATCATCGAGGTCAAAGGGTTTACGGACGGGTCCACCGACGTGACGCTGACGGCCAACGAGATGCGCCACGCGCTCAACCGCCGCGACGCCTGGTTCCTGGCGTTAGTGCATGTTTCCCGCGACGCGCCGGTATCCGGCCATGCCTTGCAGCGTGCGCTGGATGCGGGCGACATCCGGCGGGACATCGCCGCCCGCTGCACGGTGCGCTACGTGCGCTGCTGGCTGGACAGGCCGCCCAACTTCGCCTCGACAGGCGAGAACTTCAGCATTGAGACATTGTGGGCACAAGGGAGTGCGCCAAGCTAACCACCAAGTCTGGAGCGTTTTGCATGACCTACAAGAAGAAACTAATCGAAGTCGCCCTGCCGCTGGACGCTATCAACGCCGAGTCGGCGCGCGAGAA
>CAZYQJ010000968.1:0-1917 GCA_964649925.1 uncultured Litorilinea sp. | reverse complement strand
CCGGGGCATAAGGTGTCGGCGGAGATCGCCACCCTGCGTCTGAGCACGCCGGGCGTGGCGTTGATCAGCCCGCCGCCGCACCACGACATCTACAGCATCGAAGACCTGGCGCAGTTGATCTATGACCTCAAGACGATCAACCCGTCGGCTAAGGTGAGCGTCAAGCTGGTTTCAGAGTTTGGCGTGGGCACGATTGCCGCGGGCGTTGTCAAGGGCTTTGCCGACGTGATCCACCTGAGCGGTCACAGCGGCGGCACAGGGGCCAGCCCGCTCAGCAGCATCAAGAATGCGGGGCTGCCCTGGGAGATCGGGCTGGCGGAGACGCATCAAGTGCTGCTGGCGAACGGGCTGCGTACGCGCGTGACGCTGCGCACCGACGGCGGTTTGGCGACGGGCCGCGATGTCGTGATGGCGGCCATGCTGGGGGCCGACGAGTTCAGCTTTGGCACAAGCGCCATGATCGCCGAGGGCTGTATTATGGCGCGCGTCTGCCATAAGAATACCTGCCCGGTCGGCGTTGCCACCCAAGACCCCGAACTGCGCGCCAAGTTCGAGGGGACGCCGGAAATGGTCATAAACTTTATGACCGGCGTTGCCGAGGAAGTGCGTGAGTTGCTGGCGGAGATGGGGTACCGCAGCCTGGACGAGGTCATCGGCCATCCTGAACTGCTCAGACAGGTAGTCTTCGGCCGCGAGGCCGGGTATATGGACTTGTCGCCGCTGCTCTATGTGCCCGACACAGGCAGCGCGCGGCGGCGGGTGCTGCCCAAGAATGAACTGCCTGAACAGACCAGTGTGGGCGACCGCATTGTCGAGCAAGTGTTGGCGAGCCTGCGTGCCAACCCGGATGCACCGGTGCGGCTGGCGCACCAGATCGACAACAGGCAACGCAGCGTGGGGGCGCGGCTGGCGGGCCAACTGGCGCTGCGTCATGGCGACAACGGTCTGCCCGATGGGCATATTCAGATCACCTTTACCGGGTCGGCAGGCCAGAGCTTTGGGGCTTTTAGTCTGCGCGGGCTGAACATGGTGTTGATCGGCGAGGCCCAGGACTATGTGGGCAAGGGCATGAGCGGCGGCGAGATCATCATCCGTCCGCCGGAAGAAGCGCGCTTTGTGCCGCACCAGAACGTGATCATGGGCAATACCGCGCTCTATGGCGCGACCGGCGGGCGGCTCTTTGCCGCGGGTGTCGCGGGGGAGCGTTTTGCCGTACGCAACTCGGGCGCGGTGGCCGTGGTGGAAGGCGCGGGCGAGCACTGTTGCGAGTACATGACCAGCGGTGTGGTGGTGGTCTTGGGCGAGACAGGGCGCAACTTTGGCGCAGGCATGACCGGCGGCGAAGCCTATGTCTACGATATTCACGATACGCTTGAACGCCGCTATAATCCAGAGCTTATTGCCATTCGCCGGGTGCGCGGCAATGGCGATGACGTCGCGCTCAAGGCCCTGATTCAAGAACACTACGAGAAGACCGGGTCACAGCGGGCGCGCACGCTCCTGGAAGATTGGGAAGCGCAACGCCAGTTCTTCTGGTATGTGGCCCCGCGCGAGAACATGGCGGCGATTGAGGCCGCCAACGAGGGCGCAGCCCAGGTTGAAGCGGGGGAAGCCGTCAACCCGTAGCGCACAGGCGGCGGGAACGGCACGCTGGGAGACCGCGGTGTCTGGGGAGAAGGTCGCGATTGTCAATGTGGGGTATCGGTCCGCCAATTTTTGGGTCGTCGGCGCAGGCGCGGGGCGTCTGCTCGTCGACCTGGGCTGGCCGGGCACGATGGGGTGGATGCTGGCATGCTTGCGCCGCATGGACGTGCCGCTTGCAGATATCCGCTACGGTGTGGCGACCCACTATCACATCGATCATGCCGGTGTGGCACAGGAACTATAAGAGGCCGGGATGCGGCTGATTGTCCTCGA
>CAZYQJ010000967.1:0-1919 GCA_964649925.1 uncultured Litorilinea sp. | reverse complement strand
CCGGCCCGCCGTGAGCGCGGTATGCTCCAACTGCGGCCTGACCACGGGCTGCGCCTCTACTCGCGCAAGATCCTGATCCAGCAGTTCAACAAGGATCTGCTGCCCGACTATTATCGCTTTGTAGACGGGGTCGTGGATTCCGAAGACCTGCCGCTCAACGTCTCGCGCGAGATGGTGCAGAGCAACCCGGTGATGCGCCAGATGCGTCGCGCCCTGACCAGCCGGATCAACAAGGAACTGAAGAACTTGGCCGACGAGGATCCGGAACGCTACGCCACGTTCTGGAACGAGTTTGGCGTCTTTATCAAGGAAGGGGTGGTCACCGACACAGCCAACCAGGAGGCGTTGGTGGATTTGCTGCGTTTCCGCACCAGCAAGGGGGGGGATGCCTGGGTCTCCTTTAAGGAGGTGGCCGAGCGCATGCAGCCCGACCAGAAGGCCATCTATTATGTGCTGGGCGAAGACCTCAACTCGGCGGCGCGCAGCCCGCACCTGGATTACTTCCGCGCCCATGACATCGAAGTGCTGTATCTGGTGGACCCCATCGACGGCTACGTGACCTCGATTCTGCATGAGGCCGCGGGCCATCCGCTGCAGAACGTGGACGATGCCGGGCTGACTTTGCCCCAGGACGAGGACCCGCCGAGGATGCGCTGCCGCAGGAGGCGTTTGACCCGTTGGTGGCGCGCATCAAGACAGGGTTGGGCGATCGCGTGCGCGATGTGCAGGAATCCAAGCAACTGGTCAACAGCCCCTGCCGCCTGGTCTCGCCCGCCGACAGCTATGACCGTGATTTGCAGCGGCTGCGGCGGCTGACCGAAGAGGACTATGTCACGCCCAAAAAGCTGTTGGAGATCAACCGGCGGCATTCGATGGTGGCGAACCTGGCGCGGCTGGTGGCGTCCACGCCTGACGACCCGGTGATTGACGCTGCCATCGAACAGCTATATGATAATGCGCTGCTGTTGGAAGGGCTGCACGCCAACCCGGTGGATATGGTGGAGCGCATCCAACTGCTGATGGAGCAGGCGGTGGCCGCCAAGGCGAGTGATGCCCCGGCGGAGTCGTAGCGAGCGGGCCATCGTCTACAGGCGGACGATGCCCAACGCTGCCAAAATAGCAAAAAGTGCGATCTGGTGCAGCAGGTAGATGATTAGCGAGTGGCGGCCCAGCCATTGCAGCCCGCGCAGCGGCAGCCAGTCGCCGATGGGCGGCGGCGAGAAGACGCGGCCTTTGGGGGTGTAGAGGGTGTTGCCCAGAAAGATGCCCAATAGCACCACGCCAAACCAGGGGATGACGGGGAAATAGTCGTTGGGGTAGTAGGCGGCGGGAGGCAGGCCCAGCCAGAGCAGCCAGGGGAAACTGACTGTCACGCCCAGCAGCAAGTATCCGGCGATGTTGAACGCGGCCCACAACGCCAGGTTGATCCAGCGCAGGCGCAGGAGCGGATAGGCGGCGATGATCGAGAAGCCGATCAGGTGCAGCACGCCGAAGTGGACATAGCCGACACGCGCCGCCCACATCACCAGGCTGACGACGATGCCCCAGCCGAAGATCTTCAGCCCGCGCAGCAGATAGTGGCGGAAAGGGACGGGCTGGTCACCGTGCGCCCCGGCCATTCGCATAGCTGTCACGGCCAGCGAAACGCCAACCAGGCCGATAAAGAGAACGGCGATGGTGCGCTGGAAGTATTTCCAGAAACCTTCGTATAGTACAATGTTTGGCAGAACGCGGTAAAACCACAAGTCCCACATCAAATGGTAGATGATCATCATCACGATGGCGACCCCGCGCAGGGTGTCAATCTCCCAATAGCGTTGGGCGCGGCCACGGGCTGCGGTTCGAGCAGGAGAGGAAACGGCAGTCACACGGTTCTCCTTGGAAATTCACGACGTCACAGGCATCGTGGATTGAGCAGT
>CAZYQJ010000966.1:0-1919 GCA_964649925.1 uncultured Litorilinea sp. | reverse complement strand
GGTGTCATCCTCCACATGATAGCCGGGCGGCTGCCTGTCCAGCCTGGGAGTCGGCCCTTCTGCGTGCATTGCGCTCGCGGTGCGGACACCCTCACGAGTATAGAAGACCACCTGATGGTTCGTCAATTCACCTGCATCGTAGACAAACTTGGCCGAGAAGAAGGCGTCCTGGTCCAACCAGCGCAGAAAGATACGATCGCCCGGCCACAGGTTCAGGTCCAACAGCCGGTCATCCGGGATCCAGGCCAGCACCCCTTCGCGCGAATCGATCAACTCCCCGCTAAACTGATCGGCCACAAAGATGAAGGTGAACCAATCCACCCCCTGATTGAACTGCGGGAAGAGGATCATCCCGGCCAGGCGCGGCTGCACAATCCGCAGCCCGCTCTCCTCATACACCTCACGGATGGCGCACTCCTCCGGGGTCTCACCCGGCTCCAGCTTCCCGCCCAGCCCGTTCCACTTCCCGGCATGCATATCCTGCGGCTTCTTCACGCGGTGCATCATCAGGGTCTGCCCCGCGCGGCGCACATAGACAATCGTTGCCAGTTGCATCAGAACCGCGCCAATTCCTGTGCCAGCCGCAAGATCTTAGCGGCGTCTGGCCGGTAGGCATCCTCCAGCGGTGCGCTGAAAGGCACGGGGACATCCAGCCCGCCCAATCGCTGGATCGGCGCGTCCAGCCATTCAAACGCCTGTTCCGCGATCAGCGCCGCCACCTCTGCACCGACCCCGGCCAGCCGCGTGGCCGAATGCACGATCAGCACCTTGCCGGTCTTGCGCACCGTCGCTAGGATCGCCGCGGTGTCGAGCGGCTTGAGCGTCCGCAAATCCACAACCTCGGCCTCAATGCCTGCTTGCGCCAACTGATCGGCGGCGGCCAATGCCTGGTGCACCTGCGCGCCATAGGTGATAATCGACAGCGCATCCCCCTCACGCGCCACATGCGCCTCGCCGATGGGCGTCACATACGTCCCTGCAGGCACAACCCCTTTGAGCGAACGGTAGAGCGGCTTGCTCTCCAGGTAGATGACTGGGTTGTTATCGCGAATGGCGGCGATGAGCAGCCCTTTGGCATCCGCCGGGGTGGCCGGGGCGACCACCTTCAGCCCCGGCGTGTGGACAAACCACGCCTCCGGGTTCTGGCTGTGAAATGGCCCGGAACGCAGCCCGCCATCTGCCGGAGCGCGGATGACCCACGGCACAGCCCCCTTCCAGCGGTAATAATTGGTGGCGGCAAACTGCACAATGCTGTCAAACGCGCTGGTGATAAAGTCGGCAAACTGCATCTCCACCACAGGCCGCAGCCCCATCAACGCCATGCCTGTGGCGGCCCCGACAAAGCCCAATTCGGCCAGCGGCATATTGAGCACACGTTCGCTGCCAAACTCCTCACTCAGCCCCTTCGTCACCTTGAACGCGCCGCCAAATGGCCCGGCCACATCCTCCCCCATGACCAACACATTCGGGTCGCGCGCCATCTCCTCGCGCAGCGCCTCAGTAATCGCCGCCAGATAGGTCATGTGGCGTGTGGCTGTTTCGGCGGCCTCCACCTCTGAAAAACCAAAGTTGCTGGCGACCGCGCTCATGGCGCGTAGACTCCTTCCTCTACGGTAGCCGGATCAGGCTGCGGGCTTTGTTCGGCATACGCAATCGCATCGGCGATTTCGACCTCACAGCGCTGCTTGATCTCGTCGATCTCGGCCTGGTCGGCAATCCCCTCCGCCAGCAGTTTGCGCTCATACAGGTCCACGGGATTGCGTTTTTCCCATTCTTCCAGCAATTCACGCGGCACATATTCTGCACCGTCATGGATAGCATGGCCCATCATGCGCTTTGTCTTGCACTCGATCTTCGTAGGCCGGCCGCCGCTGCGGGCGCGATCCGCGGCACGCTTGGTGGCGGCATAGTCCGCTTCC
>CAZYQJ010000965.1:226-1919 GCA_964649925.1 uncultured Litorilinea sp. | reverse complement strand
CAAGGCGCAGATCGTCGCCGGTTCTGCGGACTGGCAGACCTATCTGGGGGTGCTGGCACAGGCCATCGCGGTGGGCGGTGTCATCCTCTTTAGCTTTATCGCCAGTTGGGTCTTTGGACGTGAGTATTCGGACCACACCATCAACGACCTGCTGGCGCTACCCACGCCACGCACGGCGATTGTGCTTGCCAAGTTTGTCGTGATCCTGATCTGGTCCGCCGGGCTCGCTGCGGCGATCTACCTGATCGGGCTGGGCGTGGGGGTGATGGTGGGGCTGCCGCCCGTACCGGCTGCGGTGATCTGGCAAGGGACCAGGGTCTTGGCGGTCGCCGCCGCGCTCACGATTGCACTCAGCACCCCCATCGCCTTCTTCGCCAGCGCAGGGCATGGCTATCTCGCGCCGATGGGCGCGGCAATCCTGGCTGTGATCTTCGCCCAGGTGATCGCGGCGGCGGGCTGGGGAGACTATTTCCCCTGGTCGATCCCCGCGCTCTATGCGGGTGTGGCCGGGCCGGAATCCGCCATGGTGGGCCGCACCAGCTTTGCGCTGGTCATCCTGACCTGCCTGCTGGGGATGGCTGTTACCTTTGCCTGGTGGGTGCGCGCCGACCAGACGCATTGAGGCAACCGCTAACTCCCCAACCGTTCCGCCACCAACTCGGCCACGTCTTTGATGGCGACGTCGCTGCCCTGTTTCTTGGCGGCATCGGTCAGCATCGTCAGGCAGAAGGGGCAGCCCACAGCCACCGTCTTGGCCCCAGTGGCGGCGGCCTCGTTGAAGCGGTGGATGTTGACCGCTTCGCTGCCGTGTTCTTCCTCCTTCCACATCTGCGCGCCGCCCGCACCGCAGCAGAAGGACTGCTGCCCGTGACGCGGCATCTCCACCGTGGATACGCCGATCTCGCCCAGCACGGTACGCGGCGCGTCCACAATGCCGTTGTGGCGGCCCAGATAACAGGGGTCATGGAAGGTGATCGTGTCTGTGCTGCCGTTGCGCTGCACGTCGATCTTGCGCGCCGCAGCCAGTTCGGAGAGCAGTTGCGTGTGGTGGATCACCGTATAGTGCCCGCCGTACTGCCCATACTCCTTACCCAGCGTGTGCAGACAGTGAGGGCAGGTGGTGACGATGCGCTTGGGGTTGACCTCGTTGAGCGTCTCGATGTTGGCCTTCGCCATCTCATAGAAGAGGTACTCGTTGCCTGAACGCCGCGCTGCGTCGCCGGTACACTGCTCCATCTCCCCCAGCACGGCATAGTTGACGCCCGCCGCGGCCAGCACACTGGCAAAGGCGCGTGCAGTCTCGCGGGCGCGCGGGTCATAGGAGGGCGCACAGCCCACCCACCACAGGATATCCGGATCCGGGTTGTCGTCTATGGTGGGCACGTCCAGCCCTTCGGCCCAGGCCAGCCGGTCGCCCGCACGCAGGTTCCACGGGTTGCCGTTGCGCTCCATGCCGCGGTAGGCGGTCTTTAGCTCATTGGGGAAGTCATTCTCCATCAACATCTGGCGGCGGCGGATATAGAGGATGTCGAACATCGGCTCGTTGCCCACGGGGCAGATATCCACGCACGCACCGCAGGCAGTACAGGCCCATACCGCCGACTCGCTGATGGCGTAATCCAGCAAGGTGTGTGGCGAGCATTGCCCGCTGCCCAACTCCTCCAGGTGCGTGTTGAGGTAATACCGTTTATTG
>CAZYQJ010000965.1:0-216 GCA_964649925.1 uncultured Litorilinea sp. | reverse complement strand
ACGCCGAGGGGGAAAGCTCCTTGCCCGTTACATAGGCCGGGCAGACATCCTGGCAGCGGTTGCACATGATACACGCATAGGCATCCACCAGGTGCGTCCAGGGCAGTTCCTCGATGCGTGCCACGCCAAATTCCTCTATGGACTCGTCCTCAAAGTCGATGGGTTCCAGCGTGCCCAGCGAGGTGCGTTTGGGCTTGGTGAGGAAATTGACGCCCG
>CAZYQJ010000964.1:0-1923 GCA_964649925.1 uncultured Litorilinea sp. | reverse complement strand
CGCGCCCGGAAACGGGCACTGCTTGCGCGGACGGGCTTGCTTCTACCGCGCCTTCGCTTGGTCCCGACGGGCCCGTGCAAGCCATCGACGCCAGAGCGCTCAGACAGATAATTGCCAATCTCGATTCTCTCGCCATCGATCGCCCGTGTTCGACTTCCGCGCATACCTTCGTCATGGTCGTACGTCTCCTGTACTTGGCGGAAAACGCATGGATCATAGCCGATGAGAGGCGACCGTGCTTCGAGATCGAACAGTCGGTGGCAATTGGATACGTTGCCGGCAATTGGACACCCCTTTATTTCCATCGCCGGTGATTCGGTGATTGGACACCCATCCATTGGATAGGCAGATCGATGGATGTCCGATCGCTTCCATTGACCTGGCGGGCCGTGATGGCCAGTCTCATCTAGGAGTGCCGGAGCACAACCGGTGGCGGGGCTAGGCGTTGTGTTTCGCGACGGCCAGCCGCTGGCGATACTCCTTCGGGGTAGCGCCCACTACGCGGCGAAAGGATTTATAAAAAGAGGAACGGGCGTTGAAGCCCACTTCGTACGCGATATCTAGTGCGGATTTGTCGCTTTCCCGCAGAAGTGTTTGAGCCGCTTCAATGCGCCTCCGATTCACGTAATCGAAAAAGGTTTCCCCCACGTACTCATTGAGGGTTTGGGAAACATAATTGGCGCCGACGCCGATGTGGGACGCCAAAGTCGTCAGGGTCAGGTCGGCGTTCAGATAGAGCTTCTCGTCCAACATCGCCCGCTCGAGCTTGCCTGCAATACGCGCCGCGCTGGTTTCGTCCAAAGCGGAGCGGCTGTACTTTTCCGCCGCGGATTGGCTGTTGGTGTCATCGCCTGCATCGGCTTCCGTCTTTTCAGTGCTAGCCAGTTCGCCATAGTGCCCTTCAAACCCTGGCCGTTGCCGCAGCCCCCACACCGCCAACACCCATACCGCCACCATTGCCATCAGGGTCATGCCTCCCCTGTCGACAATGTCATGGTTGAATAAGGTGCTGCTGGCAAGCGCCGCCATCGCCCAGAGCCAGACGCCAGCGAGGGCCCCGACGAAGACGAGTAGCCAGGTGAGCTCACGGTTCTCCAGGTTTGCGAAAAGGTCGCGAATGCGGCGCCGGTACCGCAGTAGATCCCGGCCGGCACGAAGCAGATAAAAGAAGGAAAGCGCAATCCACAACAGCAACAAGAGCCAAGTCACGACTGCCAGTATGGCCGGCGCCGTGCCTTCCGGTTGCTGACCCCGCAGTACCATCGCCTCGCGCGCCGACAACGGCAGCTCCAGGAACCCTGCAATAGCGATCAGCGCCAGACAAGCCGGCGCAAAATGCCATAGATCTCGCCCACCCAGTTGCCACTGGTCTTCTGCCGTTTGTGTGCGGATATAGACGCGTAAGAAGGGGCCCACAAGCATCAGTGCCAACAGACCCAAGCTGATGAAAGCCGTCTGGTATTGAGGCACTAGCTCAGCGGCTAACGGTGGCACCACAAGTACCGTAATCGCTATCAGCAAGCCTGGCAGCGACCAGTGGTGGCTCATCCGCGGAGCCTGAACGACCATCAAGGAAATGGCTAGCAGCATCATGCCGACGACCATACCGATGGAGATGAATACAAGCGGTTGAGTCATACCTTGCAATTACCTGCCACTGATGCCTGCCTCTGAGACGTGCCTCTGAGACGCCAGATTAGTACGCCATTTCTGCTCTAAGTGTCTCCGCCTGCACGCGCGGACACACTTTGGGCCTCTTCCCGCCATGATTTTTGTGGGTCGTGCCTTGAGCGGGCGCTCGAATCGATACACAGCAGGAAGAGGCTCATGACACTCTTGATTCTGTCTCATATTCTCGCAGGGACGTTGGCCTGCCTGGCGGGGCTGGCAGCGCTCGTCGCGCGAAAAGGGTGCACAACCCAT
>CAZYQJ010000963.1:0-1924 GCA_964649925.1 uncultured Litorilinea sp. | reverse complement strand
CGTTGAGGGCCGTATCCGCCACAATCTGCCGGGTGGCTTCAATGCCGTCCATCTCCGGCATCCGGATATCCATCAACACCACATCGGGCCGGGTCCGCTGTACCAGGCGCACACCGCGCCGCCCGTCGTCCGCCTCTCCGACGACGTTGATATCGGAGTCACGCTCCAAAAGCAGGCGCAAGCCGGTGCGTACCAACTCCTGATCATCCACAAGCACAACCGAAATCATGGTGCATCCCCCAGAGGCAGCGTCGCCTTGACCTCAAAACCGCCCGCGGGAAGGGGTTGGGCTGTGAACGTCCCGCCGAGCAGCCGTGCCCGCTCCGCCATCCCCGCGATCCCGCTGCCCGTGGTGACAGCCCCGCCTGCGTTCGTGCCGTTGTCGACCAGGTGCAGCCGCAGCGTATCTGCATCCACTGCCAGCGTGAGGCTGACATGGGTGGCGTTGGCGTGGCGGATGACGTTGGTCAAGGACTCCTGAATGATCCGGTAGGCAGCCGTATCCACCCGCGGCGGCAGATTGGCCAGGTCGCCGTCACGCTGCACCTTGACCGTCAGCCCGCTCGCCGTGGCGCTATCGACCAGTGCAGACAGGTTGGCAAGCGAGGCGACGGCGCGGTCGGCGGGTTCACGATCAGGGTGACGGAGCAGCCGCACCGTGGCCCGCAGTTCGCGCATGGTTTCGGAACTGGCGGCACGGATACGGCTGAGGGCCTGGCGCGCCTCGTCATCGTCGCGACCGATCGCTTCCCTGGCGACATCGGCGTGCAGCGTGATCACCGAAATGCTGTGCCCGATGACATCGTGGAGATCGCGCGCCATCTGCAGCCGCTCCGCCTGCACCCGTTGCTCGGCGCGATAGGCGTGCTCCTGGGCGATCAACTGTGCGGTCTGCGCCTGTTCCGCGGCCAGGGCGCGGCGGGCGCGCGTGCTGTCGCCCAGCGCGATGGCCGCGGCCATCAACGTCACCGTGGAGATCAACTCATAGCCAAGCAGGTAGGCAAGGGCTTCACCGTCCAGGATCCGGAAATAGGTGGAAGTGACGACCAGGATCAAACTGACCACGATGGCTGCGGTCAAATGGCCGAACTCGGCTGCCGAATACAACGCGGCTGCGACCGGCACGGCCAGGCCAATCGCCGGGTAATCGAGGATGTAATAGGCGGACAGCAGGAACGTCGTGACTACCAGCACGGCGACCGGGAAACGCCTGCGTCCTAACATCAACGCCCCAAACGCACAGGCAAAGAGATAGGCAATGACATCCGGGTCCTGTTTACCCCCCTGGTCGGCTGTGATCACGATGGCGATGACCAGGGCG
Organism: uncultured Litorilinea sp.; assembly: GCA_964649925.1. Classification (GTDB taxonomy): domain Bacteria; phylum Chloroflexota; class Anaerolineae; order Caldilineales; family Caldilineaceae; genus QEUY01. Next base: position 603 of record CAZYQJ010000963.1, on the reverse strand, counting down.
ACGGCGATCCCCAACAACAAGTCCAGCACCCACGGCGGGACCTGGTCCGCTTGTCTGGTTGTCTGTGAAGCAAAGTCCTGCTTCTGCTTAATAGCTGGCTGCATACGGCTAGTATACAAGCACTTCACCGCACTGTACATACATCCCCTGGCGACAAGGCAGTCGCCTGCCGACGTACGCGCCTGCCCATTCCTGTCAACAAATAACGACATCAAGAGACGCCCCCAGGCCGATGTGCAAAAAACGATCTGGCCCTAGGATTGTGGCATGTACGGGTTCAATCGAGTTCAAGAGGAGATAAGAACATGAATAACGATAAACAACTACAGTGGCCCCTCATCATCGGCATGGGCGCACTCGCCCTCATCCGGCCTTTCATGAACATGACCGGCCTGATGGACGTGCTGGGCAGGCCCTTCGGCCCGATCTTGCTGACCGTGCTGATCTCTGTGGCGTGGCTGGCAATTGTGGGGCTGGGCCGCGTGCGTGCGCCTGTGTTGACGCTGGTCCTTGCGGGGGTCACCTACGGGGTGTTCGCCCTCGTGATCGGCGCGATCCTCTCGCCGCTCTTGACGGGGCAGCTTTCCGGCCCAATCACCAATC
>CAZYQJ010000962.1:0-1929 GCA_964649925.1 uncultured Litorilinea sp. | reverse complement strand
GGCCTGCCTAAAACAGGAGGTCGAGCATATTCTCAATGGCAATGCCAAACGCGGCCAGACGCCGCCGTTGTGGGATGGCAGGGCCAGTGAGCGTATCGCAGACATTATCGAATCTTTGTGGAGTCACTGTGAACAAGCTGCGTCAAGCCCGCCAACTGCGGCGGTACTTCGGGACGAACTGGCTGCTCTACCGAACCATGTACGTGCTTCGCACAAAGACCGGGTTCATGCAGCGGCAGTTTCCGCCCTATGAGTGGGATGACCGGCCGCTGTCAGCCTGGCTGAGGCCAGATGTTCCGGCTGACCCGCAGGCATATATCGCATGGCGGCAAGCACGGGGCACGCGGTTCTTCTTTGAACGTCTGCCTGACTTGCCAGAACCCTGGTCTGCCGTGCTGGATGCCGACAGGCTTCTGTGTGGCGAAACACCGTATTTTCATGGCAAGCGCTATGACACCGGATTTCCACCGAACTGGCACAGCAGCCCGATCGCCGCAAAACAAGCGGCCGCAGATCGGCTGCACTGGACACAGGTGAGTGATTCCGTGGGCGGCGATATCAAGTTCGTCTGGGAACCGAACCGGTTTTCGGGGGTCTATACACTGGTGCGCGCCTATGCCATTTCGCATGACGAACAATATGCCCAGGCGTATTGGCAGATGATCGAGGATTGGGCAGCCCAAAACCCACCCCAGCGCGGCCCCAACTGGAAGTGCGGGCAGGAGATCAGTATCCGGTTGATGGCGTGGTGCTTTGGCCTGTATGGGTTTGGCGCGTCGCGCCATTCAACGCCAGAACGGATCGCCAAGTTGGTCGCATGGATCGCAGCCCAGGCAGAACGCGTCGAGAAGAACATCGACTACGCCTGTTCACAGAAAAACAACCATGCTTTGAGCGAGGGGGTGGGCCTGTGGACGGTTGGGGTCTTGTTTTCTGAACTAGCGCCTGCAGCCAGGTGGCGCAAACTTGGCGCAAGCATCATTGAGCGAGAGGCGGCACGGCAAATCTATGCCGATGGCTCCTATGTCCAACACTCTATCAACTACCACCGGGTCATGCTGCATGTCCTGCTGTGGGCGCTGCGGCTGGGTGAGTTGAACGGGCAGCGGTTCTCCGACAAGTTGTATCAACGTGTCGCCGATGCGACGCACTTCCTGTATCAGTTGCTCGACCTTGACTCGGGGTGCGCGCCCAACTATGGACCAAATGACGGCGCATTGATCTTGCCGCTCAACGGCTGTCCCTATACCGATTATCGGCCGGCCGTACAAGCAGCCCACTATTTATGTCATCACACACGGCTGATAGGACCGGGTGAATGGGATGAAGACCTGGTGTGGTTGTTTGGGGAAGAGGCGCTTGAGGCGCCCACCAGCCACACGGTGCAGACCGACTTAGCCACACCTGAGGGGGGCTATTACACGCTGCGCAGCCCGCATAGCTGGATGATGGCGCGCTGTGCCCAATACAAGGATCGGCCCAGCCAGGCGGACCAACTGCACGTCGACCTGTGGTGGCGCGGCGTCAACATCGCCGGGGATGCAGGCACCTATTTGTATAACGGCGCGCCGCCTTGGGATAACCGCCTGTCCGCCACATGCGTACACAACACGGTCACGGTAGATGGGCTGGATCAAATGACGCGGATCAGCCGCTTCATGTGGCTGGACTGGGCATCAGGCCGGGTGACACGACAAGAGCAATCTGGATCACTCGCCTATTGGGCGGGAGAACATGACGGCTATCTGCGGCTGGACCCTGCTGTCAGACACCGGCGGGAAGTGCTCAGGATCGGGGGGGAGACATGGCTGATCCTGGACGTGTTGACCAGCAGCCGCGGGCATCATTATGACCTCCATTGGCTGCTCCCGGTGTCCCCCGTGGATATCGATGACCGGCACATTGTAGTACGCACACCCGCGGGGGATT
>CAZYQJ010000961.1:0-1930 GCA_964649925.1 uncultured Litorilinea sp. | reverse complement strand
TCAAGGAGAGATGAGAATGAGCCAAATTCTGGATGAGGTGCTGGCTGCCAATGCCAGGTATGCGGAGAGTTTTGGGGATAAGGGCCAACTTGCCATGCCACCGGCACGGCAGTTTGCGATCTTGACCTGCATGGATGCGCGGCTGGACCCGGCCAAGTTTGCAGGGCTTGCCGAGGGCGACGCGCACGTCATCCGTAACGCCGGGGGACGTGCCAGTGATGATGCAATTCGCTCGTTGGTGATCTCGTACAAACTGCTGGGCACGCGCGAATGGTTTGTGATCCACCACACCGATTGCGGCATGTTGGCCTTTACCGACGAGATCATGCGCGACCTGCTGTCGAGGAGTCTGGAAACGGCGACCGTCGATGCCGAGGGATGGCATGATGTAGGCCGCGGCCCTGGATCGGATGAAGGGGCATACATCAACTGGCTGACGATTCGAGACCTGGCGCAGAGCGTGACCGGGGATGTGCAGAGGATCCGGCAGCACCCGCTCGTGCCCAAGCGCATCCCGATCTATGGCTATATTTACGATGTGGCTACAGGTCGTCTGATGGAGGTGGCGGAGGCGATGGCTGCGGGCAGGGCCGCTTAGCACCCGCGCATTGCCCCTGGATGGAGGAGGATCACAGCGGACCGGGGACGCTCGCACGTTGTGATCCTCCAGCCAGCGCGTGGTGGGTTAGCTGAAACGTTTGCCGATGACGGTCTGCAGAATGACCGAGAGGACGATGATCAGCCCATAGATCAACTGTGTCCAGAACCCGGATAGGCCGACCGCCACGATCCCGGCGTTGATTGCACCGATGATGAATGAGGCGACAAAGGTCCCAAAGACCGTTCCTGTGCCGCCAAAGACAGAGGTTCCGCCGAGAAAGACCGATGACAGGGTGTTGAGCAGGTAGCCTTCGCCCAGCGTCGGCCAGTAATAGGTGACTTCCAAGCTGGCAATCAGACCCGCAAAGGCGGCTGCAATGCCTACCCAGGCAAAGACCAACATCTTGCGCTGCGCCACGTTGATCCCCATCAGGCGGGCGCTTTCCATGTTGTCGCCGATCAGGTAGACGTGCGCGCCAAAGCGGTGGCGGTTGAGGAAGAGCCAGGTGATCACGGCGATGGCGACGGTCCACACCATCTGCATGGGGATTTGGCCGAAGAGCCGCCCGACCAGCAGTTCATAAAAGAAGGTGTCACGCGTGGGGAGCAGCGATGTGCCGTTGCCCCCGGTGATCACCTGCACCATGCCGCGCCAGAAAAACTGTGTCCCGATCGTCACCACCAGCGACGGCACGCCAAAGGCGATGATCAGATAGCCGTTGAGCAGTCCGGCCAAAAAGCCCGCCACCAGGCCGGCGGCCAGCGCCAGCCAGAGATTTCCCCCGGCGGTCAAGACCAAGGCAAAGACCAACATGCCAAAGGACATGATCGACGGGAACGAGAGGTCGATCTCGCCTGTGATGACCACGAGGGTCAACGGCAGTGCCACGATCGCAAAAAAGGGCGTCGTGGACATGAATGCCCGATAGATGTTGTACGAGAAAAAGGTTTCAGGTGAGCCGATGGCGAAGAAGATCCAGATCATCAACGCCACGGCGACGATGCCGATCTGCAAGGTGTGGGCGCGCCAATAGCGGCTGAAGGCCGAACGTGAGGCCCTTGGCTCGCGCCCGTCTAAAGTGGTTTGCATCCGCTCATTTCCTCAAGTCTATGCGCTGCGTCCCGGAACGCGCCGTTGAGGGCGGCCCGTGTCTATTTGATCTGGCCTGTCTTGGCGACCTTGTAGAGCCGTTCCAGCAGTTCGTCAAGCGTGACCTCGGCCTTGGTGAATTCACCGGCGACCCGCCCGCGGTCCAGCACCACGATGCGGTCTACTACTGGGTAGACGTGAAAGATGTTGTGGTCGATAAAGATGCACGACTTTCCGGCC
>CAZYQJ010000960.1:0-1930 GCA_964649925.1 uncultured Litorilinea sp. | reverse complement strand
CGCCGCGGTCGAGGCCGACCAGTGGCTTGACCCTGCGGGCGAGGTCGACCCTGCGGTCATGTCGGCGGGCATCGGCCCGGTGACAACGGAGCAGATTACGTTCAAGCCCGGTGTCGTCAGCGTCGAGGTCAAGCGCACCCAGACCGACGCACAGGGCCAGCCCTATGTCGTGCGCCAGCACCAGTTCTACCGGCCCACCCAAGCCGGGTGGGAGCGTGTGCCGCCCGACGCCGAACTACTGGGCCCGCGCCAAACGCTGACCCGCGGACAGCTCACGTTTCACTACCATGCCATCGATGCGACTGCGGTCGAAACCGTCGCCGCTCCGCTGAATGCGGCCTACGTCGATCTGCGCCGTGATTACGGCCTGACGGCTGCCCCCCACCCTGTCACGGTCGACCTCACCGCCGCCGAGCAACCCTATCGCGACGGCTGTTTCTGGCACGAGCGGCTGTGCGTCGCCTCCCCGGCGTTGACGCCGCTGCCGAGTTTCGTGGCGGAGAGCGAGGCGCTCTCTCTCTGGACATTGCGGGCGCTGGCCGCTCACGCCCGCGGGGAAGCGCTGCAAGACCCTCCGCTCCGGCCTGGCTGGCAGTTCACAAGCTCGGGACTGACTGCCCTGCAGGTGCGCCGCCACAGCGAGCGGCTGGCGGCGTGGCACGGCGACTTGGCGCGCTGGCTCTATGGGATCGAGGGGCGCACGCCGCCACCGGATGCCGACCAACTGGCGCAAGAACTGGTCGAGCTGTGTCGGACCCATCAGGTGACAGCCTATCCCTCGTTCTTTGCTGGTATCACGCATACCCACCTCTGTACGCGGCCGCCGATCTGGGATCTGAAGCGGCTACTCCGCATCCCAGCGCCGCAGCGCCTGGATGCGCTGCACATGCCGGACGTCGATCTGACCGGTGCAGCGCCGAGCTGGCTGCAGGAACTTGCCTTTGGGACGCTGCTCGATTACGTGACGGCGACCTATGGACGGGAAGGGATCGCTGGGCTGATCGAAGGGTTCCGCCAGTACGACACCTGGCATGCCCTGGTTCCCGCCGTCTTCGGCGTCTCCGCAGCCGAGTTCGAGCAGGGCTGGCAGGCGTACCTGCGGGCGTTGCAGTGACGCCTGATCCCGACGTTCAGAGGTTACGGGGCCTACGTAGCCAGTTGCGTTGAGAGCTCTGTCTGGCGCATGGCCGGATACTAGCGCTCAAACGTCCCGCTCAGACCGGCGTTCAGGTCTGCTTGCGGACCTGCAACAGCAGCTAGGCACCCCGTTTTGTCCAGTGCATCTGCTGTTGCTTCATCATGCGCTCGCTGACCACCTTGTTGACCGTTGACTGGGGGATGCGAGGGTTAGATCGGTCAAATTTAGTAAACAGCCCGACGGTTGGATTTTACAACCTGTTTGACAATTGCAGCATCGTCAACTACACTTGATGCATACCAGGTATCCTCAGCCTCCCGACCTGGTATCCTCAATCTGCCCCACATAGCCATATCCATCCCATTGTTTGAGGGTATGTATTTGTCATTTCGACGCGCTTTCACCGGTAATGGCGCTTGTGATGACATTTGGTGACTGTCTTCCAGATCCAACCATACCCCATTCATAAGGAGCGATCATGTATTTCCGCGAGGTCGTTGCTAGTCTCTATGCCTGGGATCTGCTTGACGAGGGCTTGGATCACATCCTTGACGTTCTCGAACGCGAGACTTTGACCAATTCCACCTATCTTGTTGCCCTCATGCATGACGAGAAACGCCCCCTTACCGATTTCTACTATCCCCACAACCCCAAGCGAAAAGTCTACTGGACAGAGGATTCCCGGGCGTACTGGAACGTGAATCCCGATGCCTACAAAGACAGCCGCATCAAGCCACGGCTCACCGACAATCCGGAATTGCAGGGACGGGACTGGCTGCAAGAACTGATTGA
>CAZYQJ010000959.1:0-1942 GCA_964649925.1 uncultured Litorilinea sp. | reverse complement strand
TGAACGTGACGGCCAAGGACAAGGCCACCGGCAAGGAGCAGAGCGTCAAGATCACGGCCTCCACCAACCTGTCTCCGGATGAGGTGGACCGTCTGGTGCAAGAGGCCAAGAGCCACGAGAGCGAGGACCGGGCGCAGCGTGACCTGGCCGAAGCCCGCAACACAGCAGACAATCTGATCTATGTGACGGAGAAGTCTCTGAGTGACTTGGGCGATAAAGTGCCTGTTAACGACCGCGGCCAGATCGAGCAGACCATCGAGGACTTGAAGGCGGCGGTGAACGGCAACGACCTGAACCGCATCCGCGAGTTGACCGAACGGCTGCAACAGGCCAGCCATGCGCTGACGCAGCAGATGTATCAGCAGCAGGCAGGGCCGGATGGTACAGCCGGACCGGGCGGTCCCCAGGAGGGCGGCACCGGTGAAGGCGACGACGTGGTCGAGGGTGAATATCGCCAGGTCTAGCGAATACGCGGCGCTGACGTGCCGCTGTGACCACCAAGACACGGAATATATTGGATGGCGGGCGGGGCGCAAGCTCCGCCCGTTTGACTGGAGAGGCCGGTCAGGAAGTAGAAAACGATGACCTACTATAACAATCCTTACGGTCGGCGGCGGGCGATGCCAGGCACACGGCCCGCAGGGCCGACGTTGGCGGACTACGAGGCTGTGGCGAAGGCCTATCAGGAGCTACAAGCACAGGCTGCACGCCAAACGCAGGAACTGGCCGCCAAACAGCGTGAACTGGCGGAGAAAGACCGCGCCCTGGCCGAGACACAACGCGACCTGGCGATCAAAGATGAGGCGCTTCAGCGGCAAGGGGCGGACCTCAAGCAGTTGGAGGCCGAACTGGTATGGGCCAGGGCCGCGCTGCAACAGCAGGACCGCGCTGCACAACAAGAGGAGGGCGAGGAACTCTCCTGGCGCGAGCGCTATCTCCGGCTCCAGACAGAACTGGAGCGGCTGCGTGATCGCTGGGAACGGCGCTATGCAGCCGAGACCGCTGAGGCGCGCCACGCTATCCTGCGCGATATGCTGCCCCTGGCGGACCATCTGGAGATGGCCCTGCGCCACGGCGAGGCCCTGACCGATGAAACGGCGCGCGAGTTCTTGCGCAATATCGAAGTCACCTATCAGGCTTTCCTGGATACGTTGCGCCGCTATGGTGTGGAGCCGATTGAGGCCGAGGGCCAGCCATTTGACCCGACGCTGCATGAAGCGGTCGGGCAGATCCAGCGCGAAGATGTGCCCACGGGCGCGGTAGCTGAGGTGGTGCAGACAGGCTATACTGAGGGCGAAAAGCTCCTGCGCCCGGCGCGCGTCCTGGTAAATCTGTAGACATCATCATGGGCGTGCGTGGCGGGCTGGTTTTGGTAGACCGGGTATGCTGCCACGGCGCTTTCATCTGTTGGAGGTAAATTACACCCATGGATTATAAGGACTATTATCAGATCCTTGGGGTCGGCAAGAATGCCGATGAAAAGGAGATCAAACGAGCCTTTCGCAAATTGGCCCAACAGTATCACCCGGACAAGAACCCCGGTGACAAACAGGCCGAGGCGAGGTTCAAGGAAATAAACGAGGCATACACCGTGCTGTCGGACCCGGAAAAGCGCAGCAAATATGACCGCTTCGGGTCGCAGTGGGAGCAGTATTCGCGCGCGGGTGGCCGCCCAGAGGACTTTGACTGGAGCAATTGGGCCGGTGGTATGGGGGGTCCTGGTGGGGCCTATACGCGCACGGTGACGCCGGAGGAATTCGAGCAGATCTTCGGCGGCATGGGCGGCGCAGGCGGGTTCTCTAGCTTCTTCGATGCCCTCTTTGGCAGCGGCATGGGCGGGACGCGCACGGCAGGCGGCCCCTTCCGCCAGACACAAACCGGCGGGTCACGCTTTGGCTTTGACCCGCGCATGGCCGAGCCGCAGACCGCTGAAGTCCCGGTG
>CAZYQJ010000958.1:844-1949 GCA_964649925.1 uncultured Litorilinea sp. | reverse complement strand
ACCTCTTCCCGCTCACCATCGACTGTGACTGTCTGGACGACGGGGAGCCGATCCCCCAGATCGACCCAGGCGATGACGACATTCCTATCGAAGACGATCCGGAGGTGGGCTGCAGCAACCTCTATCCGATCGCGCTTTCCACCGGCACGCTGGCGGGTAAAAGCCCCGGCGCGCATCTGGTGGACATCTACAACGGCGTGCAGCCCGGCAACTTTGGCTGGCTGAGTTGGGAAGGCACGCCCAACACGCCCGACCTGATCGCGCGGCTGACCCCGCCGGGCAACAGCTATCGGTACACCAATCCCTATAACCCCAGCGATCATGTGCTTTCGGTGGGCGATTGGGTCTACGGCAGCCCCGGTGTTGCCAACGCCAGCGGTGTGCGCGCCGCCCTAGACGTACTCAAGACGATGGACATCACCGTGCCTGTCTGGGATGAAGCGGCGGGTAACGGCAGCAATGCGGTCTATCATGTCGTCGCCTTTGCACGGGTGCGCATCACCGACTATCGTCTGCCCAGCCAGAACCGCATCAGCGCCACCTTCCTGGGCTATGACGAAACGTGCAGCGGCGGCACAGCCAACTCCGGCACGGTGGCGGTGGTGGACACCGAGCAGTTCGAGTATGAGATCCGCCTGATCAGCCACGTCGGCAACACCTGGAGCTATCAAATCCACAAAGTAGCGGGCGGCAACCTGTCCAACTGGAACCTGGGCATCAACACCTGTCTGAACAACGTCGTCGCCTCGACGCCCAGCGGCACGGTCACGAGCAACGGCATCCGCTGGGGAACGGGTCTTGACTTCAGTAGCGGCGACCCTCGTGTCTTTACCTTCACGCTCGACGGCGATTACCCTGCCGGTGTGGTCAATGCCCAGGTGGCAGTCGACAACTATGCCTCGACCGCGCCCATCCGCGGCCCGATCTGTGATGGCAGTGCAGGCGGGGATGAAGGGGAGACGCCGGTCGATGGCATCTGTTTGCCCACCCTCGATTTTGAGACCGACCAGGTCGGCGCGTCGCTGCTCGCCGGGAACATCGTCAAATCGCAGTGGTCTTCTTGGGGGGTGCAGGTGTCCAGCACCTCTGCCAGCCACCCGCCGAT
>CAZYQJ010000958.1:0-834 GCA_964649925.1 uncultured Litorilinea sp. | reverse complement strand
GGCGCAGCGGGATGCCGGGCCAGAACAGCAGCCATCTGGGCAAGGTGCTGATCGCGGCGGAGACCACCAATAGCGCCAACCCTGACGACGCCGCCGATGGTGGGACGCTGGTCTTCCGCTTCGGTTACCCTGTACGCATCGACGAGGTGCATGTGATCGACATCGACGATGCCAGCGCGGCGGGTAAGGTCACAGCCTATGACGCCTCGGAGGGCGGCAACGTGGTCGCTACGGGGAATATGTTGGGGCTGGGCGACAACAGCTTCCAGGTCGTGCCGGTGGATGGCGCCAACGTGCGCCGTCTGGAGATTCGCCTGCCCAAAGGCGGCGCGGTTCCAGCCATCATCTCGTGCCGCAGCCAGTTGGATCCTACCTATCGCCTGGGCAACCGCATCTGGGCGGATACCAACCAGAATGGCCTGCAGGATGACGGCGAGCCGGGGATCCCCGGCGTGGCACTGGAGCTATACGCCGCAGGTCAGAACTATGTGATGGCGCGCGCCACGACCAATGGAGGCGGCGAGTATCTATTCAGCAACCTGCCTGCGGGCAACTATGAGGTGCAGATCGCGGCCAGCAACTTCGAATCCGGCGGCCCGCTCGCCAACGCGCTCTACAGTTCGGCCAACGTGGGTACGGATGACGGCAAAGACAGTGACTTCAACCCTTCTACGGGGCGCGCTGCTGCGTCTGTGCCGCTCAACCAGGGCGACAACTTCACGCTGGATGGCGGTTTCTTCATCCAAGCGCCCACTGTCGAGGTCGGGCCGGATACCGGGGTCTTCTTGCTGAGCGACAACAAGAACACGGCCTACGAGATCGCCCTGGTGCAGC
>CAZYQJ010000957.1:0-1954 GCA_964649925.1 uncultured Litorilinea sp. | reverse complement strand
GTTCACCGGGCTGCACTGTCGCCAGGCGCACACGCACTTCCTCAATACCGCGCACGCTCTGCCCTGCCACCGATGGCGCACTACCGACGAAAATCGCACGAGCGACGCGGCGGCTGGCGGTATACTGCCCCAGCGTGGGAATGCTCTTGTCGATCTGATAGGGTTTGGAATCTTCGCCATCAATATCGGCATCCACAATCGCGGGCCAGTTCTCCGGCAGATAGCGCAGCATCTCGTTACGCACCGTCGCCGCCCACAGCGGAATCGAAGCAGGCATAATCATCAGCGACTGGTCGTTATCCTGCCACAGCCGATGAATGACCGTTGCCATCAGGCGCAGCACACCGCGTGTGCGCTGGAAGCGATCCAGCGTTGACCAATCTTCGTAGAGACGGGCGAACAATTCCGGGTGAATAGGGTAGGCTTCCTGCATCCGGCGATAGTAATCGCCTTCCGCCATGCCGGTGGGGAACTCACCGCTGTTGCTGTGATACATATCACGGAAGGCGTTGAGTACCGCATCACGGGCAGCGTGATCCATCTCCGAGGAGAACAGACGGCGGCGCACGATCTCGAAGCTCTCCGTCGCGGTGACCGGCTTCCAGACGGCCTCGATCCGGCCAATCGTTTTGGTCAGGTAATCCAGCGCGGCCTCGCCACCTTCGCCGCCGATCTCGATGTCACTCTCGGGGATCGATACCAGCAGCATCGAATCGCTGGAACGCTTTACGGCTTCCGTGAGCGACTGGATGAAGGTCATCACGGTATCAAACGTCCCGGCAGGCAGGCGCTCGACGGCGTTGTACAGGTTGCGGGCATAGGCCACCAGTTCATCAATGATGATGAGGACGGGGCCATACTTCTCCAGCAGGGCGACAACGGTATCCGAGCCGGGGCTGACACCGGACAGATCGGCTGTCTGTACCATCCCGTAGGCTTCGACACCGCCGATCTGGTAGGCGATGTCGCCCCACAGCGTATGCGTGGTGCAGTCGGCATATTCACGCGGCTCGGTGGCGCTGAAAGCCGTGCCGACGATCACCGCACACCGGGCTTCGATGCGGTCGTCGATGTCCCCGACCTGGCTGGCGATGTTCGCGCCATCCGGTATGTCGCTGAAGCCGATCTGCCCGCTGGCGAGGTGATACAGCGCCAGCATACTGTGCGTCTTGCCGCCGCCGAAGCTGGTCTGAAGCTGCACCACCGGATCGCCGCCCTGACCGGTGAGGCGCTTGACACCCGTGACCAGCAGGTCGAGCAGGCCCTCGGTGAGGTAGGTGCGGCGGAAGAACTCCTTTGGATCAGCGTATTCCGGTTCGGCCTTGCCTTGCTTGACATCGGCGATGTTGGCGACGAAATCACTGAGCAGGTAGCGGCCACTGGCGACATCCGGGTGCGGCTTGACCACCAACCGCCAGGGCTTGAGGCCGGGCAGGGTGGTCGTGGGGGCTTCGTCCAGCAAGGGGCCGGTCTTGGGCTTGGTAGCCTTCTTCGCTTCCGCCTCGAAGCGCAGGCGCAGCAGTTCCTGGGCGATGTCTTTGGCCGTTTGCGCCTCAGCCGTTGCGCCGATGGCTTCCAGCAGGCGGGTCGCCGTATCCGCCACGCGGTGTGCATCGTCGTTGGTAAATGCCTGTTGGTGCGCCCAACTATTTCGAGCGTTCATCAACTCGCTGACATAATTGCGTTCAGCATGGCTGAGTTTTGTTTTGAAGACCTCGTTCCACTGCCGCCAGATCAGGTTCAGCCAGCCCTGCACATCGACTTCACGCAGAGCGGTTTCCTCATCCGGCAGATGCGGGGCGGAATAGGCGTTGGTGTTGAGCGTCAGTTCGACCTCTTGCAGATAACGCGAGCCTTTGTAGTTGAACTTGTACTCGCGCAGGACGAACGGCCCCAGACCAGCTTTGAGCGCGTCCATAATTTCGCCGATGCGATCACGATTCGACTTTGCCAT
>CAZYQJ010000956.1:0-1964 GCA_964649925.1 uncultured Litorilinea sp. | reverse complement strand
AGCCGGAGATCATCCTGGCGGATGAGCCGACGACGGCGTTGGACGTGGTGGTGCAAAAGGGCATCCTGCTGTTGTTGGCAGAACTGCAAGAGCAGATGAAGAACACCATCTTCTTCGTCTCGCATGATATGGGCGTTCACTTCCAACTGAGCCACAAGATGTTGATCATGTATGCGGCCAAGGCAGTCGAATACGGTGATTCTGATGATGTCTTTGAGCGTCCCATCCACCCGTATACCCGGCTGTTGATCGAATCGCTGCCCACCATTGGCGACGAGCATTTGCGCCAGGGGGTTGCAGGCAGACCGCCGAGTCTGTGGGACGATCTGCGCGGCTGCCGGTTTGCGCCGCGCTGCCCGTTAGCCACAGATGCCTGTAGGGCGACGGAACCGGCGTTGGTGGAGTATCGCCCCAACCATTTCGCCGCCTGTCATTACGCTGAGACCAATCTGTAGCCCGGAACGGTATTTTTCATGACAACCATTTTGAAGGCAGAAAAGCTGCACAAGGTGTATAAACTGGGCAGCCTGCTGCGCCGCATCAGCATCAACGCACTGGACGATGTCAACCTTGTCGTGCAAAGCGATGAGCCGGTGATCATCAGCCTGGTGGGCGAATCGGGCAGCGGCAAGACGACGCTGGCAAAGGTGATCCTGCGCCTGGTGGAGCCGAGCAGCGGTAGCGCCATGGTCTATGACCAGGTGGTGGCAGGCAAAGGCGCACAGCCCAAGCAGCGTGATTTTTTGGGGCGCGTGCAGCCCATCTTCCAAAATCCATTTGAGGCATTTAGCAGCTACCGAACCGTCGATTCTTATCTTCAGACCACGGCGCAGCGGGTTAATGGGCTGAACGGCGCTGATGTGGTCACGGCGATGGAGACAGCGCTGAGTTCGGTGGGTCTGAAGTATCCCGACGTGTGCGGCAAATATCCCAACCAGTTCTCGGGCGGCGAGCTACAGCGCGTCTCCATTGCGCGCGCCCTCATCCCCCATCCGCAGATCATCATCGCCGATGAGCCGGTGAGTATGATCGACGCATCGCTGCGGATGAATATTATCAATCTGTTCTTGTCGCTCAAACAGGATTATAAGACCAGCTTTTTGTATATCACGCACGATCTAGCCACGGCTTATTATATCAGCGACTATATCGCTGTGATGTACCGCGGCACGATCGTGGAATATGGCAAGGCGCGAGACGTTCTCACCGACCCGCAGCACCCGTATACGCAACTGCTGCTCGATTCGATCCCATCGGTCAAGCGTAAGTGGGAGCGCACGCGGCTGGCGATGGCCGACATCGAGAGCAAGGAATACCGCTTTGGGGGCTGCAAGTTCCGCAATCGCTGTCCGCTGGCCCAGGAGATTTGCAGCCAACAGCGGCCGCAGGCGGTACACAAGGAAGACGGTCGCGACGTCTACTGCCATTTCGCCTAGACCTCTAGCATCTTCTTAGCATCTTAAACTTTAGCATCTTAACAACAAGCTAGCCATTGAGGGTAGGGAGCCGTATGCGGGTCAATCGTCAGCAAGTAGAACAGTGGGGTCTTTTTGAGGTCGAGTTGGAGGGGCCGGACGATGGCAACCCTTTCCTGGATACATCGCTTTCGGCGCGGTTTGTGTGCGGCGATCACATCGTGGAAACTGACGGCTTTTACGATGGTGACGGCGTCTATCGCGTGCGCGTGATGCCGGAAGTACAGGGGGAATGGCATTTTACCACCTGCAGCAATGTGGCCGCCCTGGATGGGCTGACGGGCGGCTTTACCTGTGTCGCGCCTAGTGCGGACAATCATGGGCCGGTACGTGTCTACAACACCTTTCACTTTGCCTATGCTGACGGCACGCCGCATATTTCGGTAGGGACGACCTGCTATGCCTGGGTGCACCAGGGCGACGCGCTGGAGGAACAGACCCTCGAGACGCTCAAGGGCGCGCCGTTCAACAAGATACGGATGTGCGTCT
>CAZYQJ010000955.1:0-1969 GCA_964649925.1 uncultured Litorilinea sp. | reverse complement strand
GTCGGGGTCAAGCGGCGCATTGAATTCAGCCAGGTTTGCCCCCAGGTCATACCCCACATCCACGCGCGCGGGTGTGACCCAGTGCAGCCCGCCCAGCAGCCCAAAGGTTGGGACGGGCATCTGCGCTGTGCCGCGCATCGCCACGATCTTGCGGTCGGGCCCGAATTCCAACGTCATGTCAGCATCGGGCAGCACCAACGTGCCCAGGGGCAAGGTCAGCATCACGTCATCGTCCACCTCCATGCTCATCCCGCCCGGCAGCCGGTTCACAGCCGCCCCCAGCACGCGCAGCCAATAGCCGCCCGCGGCGGCGCCCAAGTCCAGTTCAAATTGGCAGACCCCGTCCTGACATCCCACCTCGACAGCCGAGGCAGGCTCTGCGGCTGCCGCCGCGGCCAAAGCGGGCTGCACCGTCAACGAAGCTGCCAGCACAGCCGCCAGCAGCGCCATCCATATGCGTTGTACCTGCTTCCACATAGGACACTCCTTGTCCACAAGCAAAGGGCGCAGCGAACGATGACGCTGCGTTTGGGCAAAAGCGACAAAAAGGTACAATCAGTGCAGTGCTTCTGGCCGGGACGGTTCGTCGGGCGTCTCCACCAGGTCGCGCTCTACATCCACCGCCGCGCTGGCGACGGCCCAACTGACGACAAACCACACGCCGCCGCCGATCAACAGCGCCACGGCAATGCTGGCCGGGTTGAGCGGCACATTGCCGCGCACAATCCCTATCACGGTCAACACCAGCCCCAACAGCCCAAAGCCCAGCCCAATCTGAATGGGTAACGAAAGTTGTCTAAATCTGTGCATCTTTTTTCACCTGCTGCGGATCGCCCTGCGTGCCATTCTGCGAAGCCATGACGACTGGCGGCGCGTCCGCCTGGGCAGGCCGCAGGTCTTGTACGTTCAACTGCAGCGACTGGCGGCCCTGCCATTCATTCGCCTCTACTTGATAGACCAGGTCGATACGGTCGCCCACCTGCAAATGATCGATCCAGCCCCCTTGTCGAAACGCCACCGCGTCAAGGACCGGGGCGCGCGGGTCGCGTTCCAGCACCATCCGCAGATGCTTGCCGTTGCCCACGGTGCGCAGGTCGCGCACACACACGTTGCGGCTCAACAGCAGCGGCGGCCAATTGTCGTTGCCGGTCGGTTCCAGCCGGGCAAACTGGTCGCGCATGCTCCAGGTCACTTCATCCAGTTCGACCTCTGCATCCACCCATAACGTAGGGCGCAGGGTGCTGCGTTCCGCCAGGTCTCGTTCCGCCACCTCATAGAGTGCCGTTTTGAGTGCTGGCAGGTGCGCCGTCTTGACTGTAAAGCCTGCGGCCTGGCTGTGCCCCCCGTGACGCACCAGATGCTTGCTCACCTCGTCCAGGGCGCGGCTGATGTCAAACTCGGCAATGCTGCGCGCGCTCCCGCGCGACTCCTCCGGCCCTTCCTCCACCACCACGGCTGGGCGGTAAAAGCGGTCGGCCAGCCTGCCCGCCACCAGCCCCACGACCCCCGGCAACAAGTTCGGGCTGTGAACAAAGATCAGGGCCGGGTCATGCATCCCCATATCGGCTAGCTGCGCCTCTGCCTCGGCCTGTGCCTGGTCGGTCAGCGCGCGGCGCTGGTTGTTGAGCGATTCCAGTTCCATCGCCAGGGTATAAGCTTCGGTCGCATCGCCTGTACGCAGCAGGCGATAGGCCAGCCGGGCATGGGACAACCGTCCCGCGGCGTTGATGCGCGGGGCCAACCGGAATGCGATCGCGGTCGCGTCCACCGTGCCGGGGCGCAGGTCCGCCTGGGCCATCAACGCCTCGATACCGGGCCGCGACGCCTGGTTGAGTTGGGCCAGCCCGCGCTGTACAAGGGAGCGATTCTCGCCCAGGAGCGGCACCATATCGGCCACCGTCCCCAACGCCACCAAATCAAGCAACTCCTGCTCGATCTGCTGTACGTCGTCCGCATCCAGCCGCCCGCG
>CAZYQJ010000954.1:0-1971 GCA_964649925.1 uncultured Litorilinea sp. | reverse complement strand
TGGAACTGGCGGACTTTGGCGAAACCCTGGTACAGACGCACACCGGCCAGGCCGCCCGCGCCTACCGCATGAGCCGCGCCGGGGATATGAGTTTTAACGGCATCGGCTTGCCGTCGCTCTTTATGAGTCTCAGCCAGGTTCCCATGAGCGATCAGGACACCGACTATGTGTCGCTCGCCCTGGGCAAACTGTTGGGCAGCAAGATGCCGTGGTGGTGGCACAGCAGCGAAGACACGATGGATAAGGTAGACCTGGACGTGCTGGAACTGGATACGCGCGTCTATCTCAGCGCGATCTGGCGGCTCTGTACGCGCCCGCTGCTGCCGCTGGACTTTCGTCGCTCCGTGGCCGAGATTCAGGCAACGCTGGCGGATTTGGCCGCATCCGCTGGCGACCATCTGGACATTGGACGGCTGCAAACGCGTGCCGATCAACTGGCCGCGGCGGTTGATGCATTGGCGGCGCGCTGTGCCCAAGCCACGGCAGCCGACGCGCCGACGCTCAACGCCACGCTCAAACAGCTTTCGCGGCGGTTGATCCCCCTGGCCTACACGCAAATCGGCCCCTTTGACCATGACCCAGCCTGGGGGCTGCCCCCGCTGCCCGCGCTGGCGGACGCCAAACGGCTGGCCGCGCTCGACCCCGACAGCGACGAGTATCACTTTGTGCACACGCAGTTGGTGCGCGAGGTAAACCGCGCAGCCTTTGCCCTGCGCGAAGCGTTGGCGGTTGCCAATCGTGGCGTACACTGATGTTTACATGGACTGACTGTCATCTAGAAAGAATTATATGCGTATCAGCGACATGAACTGGATGCAGGTAGAGGACTATCTGCGTCGGGACGACCGCTGTGTCGTCCCCCTGGGCAGTACCGAACAGCACGCCTATCTGAGCCTGAGCGTCGACAGCATCCTCTCGGAACGCGTGTCGGTCGAGGCCGCGGAACCGCTGGGCGTGCCCGTCTTTCCTGTGGTCGCCTACGGGCTGACCCCCTATTTCGGCGCGTACCCCGGCACGGTCACCCTGCGCGTCGAGACCTATATTCACCTGGTGCGCGATATCCTCGACAGCCTGGCCCATACGGGCTTCCGGCGCATCGTCCTGGTCAACGGGCACGGCGGCAATGCACCCGCCGCGGCCTACGCCGTCGAGTGGATGGCTGACCATCCGGGCGTGGCCGTCAAGTTCCATAACTGGTGGAATGCGCCCAAGACCTGGGCCAAGGTGATGGAGATCGACCCCGTTGGCAGCCATGCATCGTGGATGGAAAACTTCCCCTGGACGCGGCTGGCCGGGGTTGTGATGCCTAGCGATCAAAAAGCGGTGCCCGATATGGCCGGTCGCGCCCGTCTCGTGGGCCAACAACTGCGCGACATCTATGGCGACGGCAACTTTGGCGGCGTCTACGCCCATGACGATGCGGCCATGCTGGAGATGTGGGCCGTGGCCGTAGAAGAAACGCGCGCCCTCATTGAAGAAGGATGGAGCTAACCATGCGTTTATTGATCTGGGGGGCCGGAGCCATCGGCGGCACGATTGGCGCGTATCTGGCCCGCGCCGGGCATGAGGTCACCTTTGTGGATCGCGTGCCCGAACATGTGGAAGCCATCCGCAGCCGCGGGCTGCAGATCACCGGCCCGATTGAAGAATTCTGTGTTCAGGCCCCAGCCTACACCCCCGAAACCGTAACCGGCGCCTGGCAGACGATTGTGCTGGCGGTCAAGGCCCAGGACACCGAGAGCGCCACCCAGGCGCTCGCCCCCTACCTGGCCGACGACGGGCGCGTAATCTCAGCCCAGAACGGGCTAAACGAGTTGATCATCGCGCGCATCATCGGCGCGGAACGCACCATCGGCGCGTTCGTCAACTTCGGGGCCGACTATCAGGAACCGGGCGTCATCCTCTATGGCGGCCGCGGTGCGGTCGTGCTGGGCGAGATCGATGGCCGCATGACCCCGCGGCTGGCCGAAC
>CAZYQJ010000953.1:0-1978 GCA_964649925.1 uncultured Litorilinea sp. | reverse complement strand
ACGCCGAGGGTCGCACGGGGCATAGAATCCTCCTCCAGGGATGAAGTTTCATCGGGCAAAGTATAATAAAGACAACTAACACGGCAGACCGTCAATCAGCCTTTCGGCAGTAAAGTGATCGGTGAACAACACGTTAATCCACTGCCCCTCTAACGCACCGCGGATGGCGCAGTGCTTGCGCCGCCCCCCGGCGATGCCGACACACCGGTCCACCTTGCGAAGCTGCTCCAACGTAATGCTGATCACACGCTCGTCTAGATCAGTGACAACCGGCATGCCCTGGCTGTTGAAGAAGCGCAGGCAGATATCGCCGACCGCGCCTTGTTTCGCTAAAAGGTCAATCTCTTCGGGCGAGAAGATGTTGCCGCTGCTGGCCAGCAGTTTGGAGGGAGTCACCGACCCGATGCCCACCAACGCCACCTGAACGTGCTCAAACAGATCGACGGTTTGGCGCACAAACGGGTCAGCCAGCAGCACGCGGCGCGCCTCCGCCGATCCGACCACGCCAGGGGCAGGCAAAAACTGGGCGCTGCTGCCCACCAGGTTGGCAAGGCGTGTCGTCAAGCGGTTGGCGTGTACCTCGGCAGCCGGGTTGCCAATTCCGCCCAATATCTGCACAACCTGCGATTCGACCCCTTGGGAAAGCGGGTGCATAGCGTCCACCATCGCCAGGAGCGTTTCGCTCCAAGAGGAAATCCCCACGATCTCGCCGCGCTTGAGCGTCGTCTCCAGATAGAAGGCAGCGGCCGCGCCGAGATTGCGGACGATCTCCTGGTCATCGTCGTCGTGCTCACAGTCGACGACGACCACATCTTTCAGGTCATAGCGCTCCTGCAGCGCGCTCTCCAACTCCGAATAGATGCCTTGCGGCGGCGTGATACGAATGCGGACGATCTGTTCCTCATGGGCGCGCTTGAGCAAACGCGAGACCGTGGCCTGTGAAAGGTCGAGTTGGGCCGCGATCTCGGACTGCCGCCGCCCTTCCTGATAATAGAGTCGGGCAATCTTGGTCATGAGGCGCAGTTCATCCACGTTTGTCATCGGCGCAACACTCGATTTTGGGAACGAAATGGGAAATATCAGGACGTGTGCATGGCCTGGGCAACGGCCTGCCGCCAACCTGCCACCAGCGTAGCGCGCCGTTCCGCGCTCATCTGCGGCTCAAAGCGTTCATGTCCGCGCGGCAGCGATGCGATCGCCTCCAGCGTCGGCCAAACACCCAAAGCTAACCCTGCCAAATAGACCGCACCCAATGCCGACACATCAGCCGATGTGCTGCGCAACACCGGCACACCCAGGATATC
Source organism: uncultured Litorilinea sp. (assembly GCA_964649925.1). GTDB lineage: Bacteria > Chloroflexota > Anaerolineae > Caldilineales > Caldilineaceae > QEUY01. The sequence goes on along the minus strand of CAZYQJ010000953.1, from coordinate 674 downwards.
AGCCTGGAACTGCATTAGCTGCTGGTTGCGGCTCGCCCCGCCATCCGCCAGCAAAAACGCTAATTCGCTGTCGGCTTCCGCCTGCATGGCGTCAAAGACATCGCGCACCTGGTAGGCAATCGACTCCACTGTGGCACGCGCCAGTTGGGCCGGGCCGCTGCCGCGCGTCAGTCCAGTGATCAGCCCACGCGCAGCCTGATGCCAATAGGGCGCGCCCAGGCCGACAAAGGCAGGGACAAAATAGACGCCATCTGCATCGGCGACCTGTGCGGCCAACCGCGCCACAGCTTCTGCAGGGTTCTCCGCCCCCAACAACTGGCCGAGCCATTGCACGGCAGCCCCGGTCACCGAAATGTTGCCTTCCAGCGCATAGGTCGCGCGATCCGTGGCCCAGGCCACCGTCGTGGAAAGGCCGCGCTCCGAAAGGATGGGGCGCGTGATGGGCGTCATCAATGAAGAACCTGTGCCATAGGTAGCCTTGATCGCGCCGCGCTGAAACCCCGCATGGCCAAAGAGCGCAGCGTGCGAATCGCCAATCAGCGCGGCGACTGGGATCCCGCCCGGCAGCCTGCCTGTCGGCACCGTCTCGCCAAAGATGGCGTTGGAAGGCAGCACCGTGGGCAGCGCCGCCGCCGGGATCCCAAACAACGCCAGCAGGTCTGCATCCCAACGCA
>CAZYQJ010000952.1:0-1983 GCA_964649925.1 uncultured Litorilinea sp. | reverse complement strand
CGGCTGCCATAGACAAGCAACTGCGCGATCTTGGCGGGCGGCGCGCTGCGCGGCACAAAGATGACATTGGACTGGCCTGCCGCCGCGCTTTGCCCTGCCAATGCCGCCGCCGCATTGCCCGTGCTGGCCGTTGCGATCACGGGCCAGCCTCCCTCCTGGGCGCGCGCCACCGCCACCGCCGACGCCCGATCCTTGAGCGATGCGCTGGGGTTGCGGCCATCATCCTTGAGATAGAGCCTGGCCAGCCCTACCGTGGCCCCCAGCCGCGGCGCGGCCAGCAGCGGCGTCCCCCCGACGCCGAGCGGGGGCAAACTCTGGCGTGAGGCGATGGGCAGCAGCGGCCAATAACGCCCCATGCTGGGGTCACGGTCCTGCGCCAGTGTGGCCGGGTCTAGCAGTTGACCCAGCGCGGCATAGTCATACAACACGTCCAACGTGCCCAGGTCACTCCCCTGGTTGGGGCGACACCCACACACATAATCCACCTCACCCACCGCATAGTACCTGCCGCAGCGCAGGCAGCGCAGCCCCGTCACAAACGGCGCAGGGACAGCCTCCCTTGTCGTCATACAGATTCACCCCGGATGCTGATCATGCTTGTACGCCAGGTTCCCCACAAGGGGTGGAAGTGTTGGGGAATTGACAGGAAATCAACATGCTTATGACCCTTTACATGGGGTAAAATACAGAAATTGTATGGCAGATCATGGCTTCCCTCACTCCTCCGCGTCAAACTAGGCAGATGAGCGTCATCAAAGTAAAATGGACGCTATGTGCGTGAGGCCCATCCAGGCTCGAGTCCAACGCGGGCTCGATTTGACATAGAGGTGCAGGGACAAAAACCTATATGAATTGTACATTCTATGGACTATTTCCATAGGGTATGCGATAATACTACCAGGTTTTGTCCTAACGTATATAAGGATGCTATCTATGAGTAAAGTCGACCGCCATCCGAGCTATACGGCCTGTGTAGCAGATGCGCTGAGTAGTTCAGTTCAGCCATTGACGGTTGATGTGCTGTTATCACAAGTTGCTAGCCGCAGACCTCTGGGCAAAGGGGCGCGCAGCGCTGTTTATCGCGCCATCAGTAAGTTATTCCAAGCCGTCCCCGTTGCCCCTGGACGGTACGGCTGGCTCTCCCATCTGCTCAACGGGGCGGTCATCCGCCATCCGCTGACGACCGAGGAAGCCCGCCGCGGCTTCCTGATGCTGGATGAACTGGAACACATCGTCTTCTTCCCGCAGTTCTTCCAGTCCAACCAGTCTGATGGCCGGGTGCTGGCGGTAGAATTGTTTGGCGGACCCACCATCCAGGCCGAAGCGTCGATTGAGCGCAAGACCTGGTCGCTGCGCCTTGGGCCGGAGTTCACTGATTGGTTCGAAGAGCAAGGCGGCCAGAGCAAAGACGACCTGCTCATCTTCGTCGTGGATGCTGCCGCCGGGAAATATATGCTGCGCCTTAACCTGCGCGAGATGCGCGATGAGCGTGCCATCCGCCAGCGCAATATCCAATTGGCGCTGCTGGCCGAAGACATCGTGGCAGAAGACCGGCGACCGCGCATGGCCATGCCCACCTGGGAACTGGTGGCGCGGCTGATCGGGCGCGGGTTCTTCAATGAACAACCTGCCGCCGACGACCTACACTATGTGCTGCATGAATACAGCATGCTGCGCTTCCGCGATGGCCTGGGCTATCAACTGGTCGCCGGAGAGGATGTCAACCTGATCGAATGGTCGGACGCGGGGTTCTCCCTTCCGGCGGAGGTGGAGGGTGCCGCGCACGACGGGGCCGAAGAGGTCGCCGACGAACAAGATTGGTCGATGCTGATCGCGGACGAGCCAGAGGCCGGGTTGGTCTCCGACGATGAAGGGTGTGCCAGCTATCAATCCTATCTGGAAACCTTCCGCGCCCTGGAGCCGGACGGCATGCCGCTGCCCCATGAGGACTTTCACCTGCTGGAGGCCGAGTTAGAAATGCTG
>CAZYQJ010000951.1:0-1990 GCA_964649925.1 uncultured Litorilinea sp. | reverse complement strand
CCCCTTCACCGGAGATGGCGATGTCGCCTTGATGGACCGATGGAACCCCGGTGTATATACCGGCGAAGCGGCTAGCGACCGTCCCGAAAGCCGACGGTGATATGGCTGCCGTCACAAAACGGCTTATTGCGCGAGGCTCCACAGCGGCACAGGGTCTGGCGGTTGCGCACCTCATAGGTCTCGCCGTCAGCGGATTCCACTTCGATGCCCCCGCGTACCCACAGCGGGCCGCTTGCGTTCTTGGTTGGGTCCTGTACCAGCCCAATCGACAGGGGCAGTGGCGGTTCGATGGGTTGGCCCGTCTGTTTGTCCCATGCCACAAGCCTGCCCGATGGGCAGTCGCCCACCTGGCGCACAAACTGGGCGGCGACTGCGGGGTCATCGGTGTGCCGCACCTGCCGCCACACCGTCCCATATAGGTGGCAGAAGCGGGCGGCGGCGCATAGGGGCGGCACATCGCTCAAGGCCAGCCGCGGCCCGTCGATGAGCTGCGCCTGCTGAGTGTAGGGGGCACGGTTGGCCGTTTCGGTGCCATCAAAATGAACGGTGTTGTGGGTCCCATCACAGAACGGCTTAGTCCCAGAGTTCCCACAGCGGCAGAGCAGATAGTGCGCCGGAGCCTCCAGGGTTTCACCTTCGATCCACGCGTTTGGTTCACCGTCTGCATCCGTGCCGATAATCTGGACTGTGATCGGTACATTGCCGGTGACGAGGTACGGGCCGTTCTGGGTCACCTTGATGCGCGGCTGGTCAGGCATGATCGCTCCCCTTATGATGCATGTAGTTGTAGCATGGGCCGATTGCAGTGAGGACGGCCTGTATCATACTGCATCACAAGCAGCCCGGCAAACGCTTTGTCATCCACCCGGTTCGCCCATCAGCCGCCCATCACAACCTGCCCTTCCTCGATGCCCTGAGTGATCTGAACCCGTTCCTCGTTACGTATCCCCACGCGTACCCCCACTTCGCGCACGGTGTCTCCGTCGCGCACCTTGACGAAGTAGTGGTCGGGCGCGCCGTGCAGGGCTTCCAGGGGGACCCACAGCGCATCGTCCACCCGATCCAGCTCGACCACCACAGACACAGTCATCCCGGCGCGCAACTTGCCCTTGCCGGCTTCGTCGACTGTGATGAAGGTAGCTGGACTGACGCCGCTGCCAAACGGCTGGGGCAATGCGGCGATCTTTCCGGATAGGGGGCCAGCGGTCTGGTTGGTAAGCTCGATGGTCACTGCCATGCCTTCCTCAAGCTGTGCCAGGTCGGCATCCAGCAGCGTGGCTTCCAGTTGAACGTTGTGCGGGTCAACTACTGTGGCGACCGGGAGGTAAGCCTCGACACTCTTTCCCTCCTCCAATTCCCCATACAGCCGGACCTGACCGGCAAAGGGGGCCGTGATTTGTGCGTCGGTCAACGCCACCTGCGCTTGTTCCAGGGTCAGTTCTGCCCGTTCGACCGCGGTTGCCAGCCCAGGATCCGGACCCCTCTTCAGTTGGTCCACCAGCCATTGTGCCTGCTGGGTGCGCAGTTCCTGGATAAAGAGCGCGGCAGGGTCTACCTGGACTTGCGCTTGGAGTGACTCCAACTGGCGCGTGGTGATTGCCAGGTCTGCCTCTGCAATCATCAGGTCAAAGGCCACTTGCTCTTCTGCCTCTGCGAGCCGCTGGCGCGCCAGTTCCAGGGCCAATTGCGCGTCGGCCAGGTCATACTCCAGGTCACGCGTGTCCAGTTGGGCGATCACCTGGTCCGCGGCGACCATGTCGCCGCTTTCGACATAGATGGCCTGCACCCGTCCATCGGTGTTGAAGTACAATTCTTCGTCGACGGCCAGCACTACCTTGCTGTTGAAACGCAGCGTGTGGACCACTGGCCCCCGTTGGACCATATAAGCGGTTCCGACGCTGAGTGTCGATGTTGGCAGCACCATTGGCATCGGATCCGGCTGCCGTCCAAACTGGCATCCGCCGAGCGCGATGACTACGACCGCCAACAC
>CAZYQJ010000950.1:0-1992 GCA_964649925.1 uncultured Litorilinea sp. | reverse complement strand
CAGCACCCCCAGATAGGTCTGCCAGTCCGCAGAACCGGCGACGATCTGCGCCTTGGCGCTGATTACGCCCAGCCGCTGCGCCACCTCCGGGTCTTTCAGCACAAACATAAAAAAGCCGCCTGCGAACGGCGCAAGCGAGAAAGCCAGCAGCGTGATCAGCGGCATGGTGGAACGCCGCGCCTTGAGCAGTTCCACCCATATGGCCTGAGGCAGATTGGTCATAGACGGTTCCTCCCTTCCATCCCGACCAGCCGCAGGAAATAATGCTCCAAATCTTCTTGTTCGACGGCAAGCATCGTCGGTGCGTGACCGGCATAGACCAGGCGAACGGCGATATCGTCCGGGCGTGCGATGGCTGCGGGGTCGCTCACCTCTATGGAACCGTCCTGCATCACGACGGAGGGCACCCCGGCGTCGACCAGGACGGCGTGCGCCGCGACGTTGTCGCGCGTGCGGATCACCAGCCACCGCCGCCGCTCGCGTTCGAGGTCCGCCATGCTCAATTCCCGGATCAACTGCCCCTGGTGGATGATGCCGATGCGGTGGGCCAGCCGCGCGACTTCGCCCAAAATATGGCTGGACATAAAGACGGTGACGCCCTGATCACGCGCCAGGTGGATCAACAACTGCCGTATCTCAACGATCCCAGCAGGGTCCAGCCCATTGGCCGGTTCATCGAGGATGAGCAGTTTGGGCTGGTGGATCAACGCCTTGGCAAGCCCCAACCGCTGCTGGTTGCCGAGCGACAGCGTGGCGGCGCGCCGGTCTGCATAGGGTTCTAGCCCCAGCAGTTCGATCACGCGGCCCACCGCTTGGCGATCTGTGCCTGGACGCAGACGGCGCGCCGCCTCCAGGTTGTCACGCACGGTCAGTTCGGGGTAGGCGTGCGGTGTCTCAACCATATAGCCGACCGAGGCCCAGGGCGGGCTGGCGCGGCGCGAGATACGCTCCCCCAGGATGCGCACTTCCCCCGCAGTCGGCCTGATGATGTCGAGCAGCATGCGGATGGTGGTGGTCTTGCCCGCGCCGTTGAGTCCGAGAAACGCATAGATCTCGCCGCAGGCCACGCGCAGCGACAGCCCGTCCACAGCAGTGACAGCCCCAAATCGTTTGACCAGATGATCGGTTTCGATGGCTGGCGTCATGTGTCCCCCGGCAGATGAGTGGATGCGATTTGGTCAACTGCAAACTGCACAAACGCCTGGGTCCGCGGCACGGTGACCGCGGGATCGGCCTCGCCGTCCTCGTCGGCTATGCGCCACTCCCATGCCTGCATCACCAACGCGGCCCACGCCGGATAGTGTTCAGCCACCCACAGCGCGGCCTGCCGCTTGGAGACTTGTTCGCCGTGGCGGCAGGTGTACAGCGCCCGGCACAGGGTCAGGACGGCATAGGCCTGCGATTTGCGCCGCTGGGCGTAGCCCTCAATCCAGCCTTGCCACGCCCGAGCGTGATCCTTCACCGTCTGAATAAATTCCTCGTCGGCAATCGGGCCGATCACTGTCGCGGGCGGCGGCCCATAGATCGTGCGCCCCATCTTACGGACCATGTACCAGTTCATCAGCCAGTCTGCGCCCGCCTGGATGATGTGAAAGGGTTCGCCAGGGCTGATGATGCCGAGGGGACTGCGCTCGGTGCGAAAGGTCTGGAGGCCGCGGGTCGACAGATAGGCGATCTCGATGCGGTCGTCCCAGTCGGGATGGTCGGCGGCAACCGCCTTGTGCATGGCGTCCAACGCATCAAACTCGCGCCCGTCCAGGTCGGAACTCAGCGCCGCCAGCAAGTCCATATCGCTGATGCCCGCGTCAAAGTCCCCGGCGGCTAGCGACCCGTAGAGGTACAGGCCTACCAACTTGTCACCCAGGATCATGTGCATCTGCGCCAGCAGATGATCTAGAATTTGGTTCACATCAGCATAGGGTGTCATGGGCAGTTGTCAGTGGTCAGAAGGGAGTAGGGAGATAGGGAGTAGGGAGGTAGGCAGGTGGGCAG
>CAZYQJ010000949.1:0-1992 GCA_964649925.1 uncultured Litorilinea sp. | reverse complement strand
CCCGGAGCGGCGGTATCCGTTGAGTGATTTCGCTTGGCTGGAAAGCTCTGTAAGTGAGGAGCGTATCGGCGATATGCGGGTGGTCACACTCAACGGACATCATCCGCTGCCGCCACGAACTGAGGGTTATCTCGCAAGCGGAGCCCACAACGGCAGCCGCAACGCCGAACTCTTTGCCGCCGCCTGCCAGCTGCGCGATGCCGGGTACAGCCAGAGCGATGCTGAACGGGAACTCATCGCCCGGCATGTTGCAGATGGAGACGGAAGCGAGAATCCCGCCTCACGAGAGAAAGAAGCCAGAGCCACCATCGCCAGCGCTTACAAACAGTCACCCCGTGAACCGATCGCCGCGCCGCGTCAGCAGGCACGGGAGAAAGTCGCACAGCTTGTGGGCAGTTATGCGCCGGATCAGCGACGGGAGCGCCCAACTGCGGAGCAGATCGCGGAGGCGGTGCAAGCGTGTGCGCATCTGAACGCGGTGGAATGGGCCGAGGAACGCCAGCGTCTGAAATCCATCTGTGGCGATGGTCTGCGGCTGGTCGATCTGGATCGTGTCTACCGCGAAGCACGCCGCAGCCTGGAACGGCAGAGCCTGCCGAGTGAAGATCGTTATCTGATCGCCGACGGCTGCATCCTTTATGAGAAAGTGACCGAACGCGGCGTGAACCGCCAGCGCATCGCCGACTGGACGGCGCAGGTAGCCGAGCGCACGTCACGCATCGATGATGATGGGCAGGTCGAGCACCTGGTCAGACTGGAACTGAGCCGGGAGGGGAAAACCCAGCCGCTCATCGTACCAAGTGAGCTTTTTGGTGATGCCAACGCGCTTCAGCGCCACATCGCCCGGCAGGCAGGCGAACGCTTCACCGCCCGCACCGGGATGAATAAACATCTGCCGACGGCACTGCTGAGCTTGTCGGGGGAGTATCCCACGCGGACGACCTACCGCTTCATGGGCTGGGCACAGATCAATGAACATTGGGCCTATGTGACACCGAGCCTCACCGTCGGCGCTGACGGCGTTCACGAACAAGCGCCAGAAGTGGAACTGGAAATCCGCCTGCGGGATTATGGTCTACATGAGGCGGAATGGGCGCAAAGCTTGGCCGCGCTCGTTGCGCTGAGGGATGCATTGCCTGCTGACATCGCTCCGGCATTGATTGCTTATGCAGTGCTGCCACTGGTACAGCGCTTCTTCCCCGCCGCCGCGCCGAAACCCGCGCTGCATCTGCAAGGCACAACCGGCACGGGAAAATCCGAAATCGCCTCCCTGTTATGCAGTTTCTATGGGCAGTTTACTCGTGACATGCCGCCGGGTCAGTGGGGGGATACGGTCAACACCGTCGAGGCGCTGGGTTACTCGCTGGCGGATGCGCTCTACTGGGTCGATGATTACAAGACCATCTATGCTGACGAGCGCACCTTCACCCGCTTCCTGCAAAGTTACTCGCGTGGCATGGGGCGCGGACGACTGACTCGTGAGGCGAAACTGCGGCAGGAGCGTCCCTGTCGCGGACACATCCTCAGCACCGGCGAGACCACGCTCGACGGTGAAGCTTCCATCCTGGCGCGTATGATCGTGCTGAAGGTCGCGCCCTGGGGCGAACGTGATCCAGATGGGCAGGCGCTGGTCAGGGCCGATCAGTTACGCGAGTATCTCTCCGGTTTCACTGTGCAGTTTGCTCAGTGGATTGCGGGTCAGGCGGAAACCAACAATCTGACGGCGACACTCTCTCAGGGCTTTGCCAATAGCACACAGGGCTATCAGGACAAGCTGGCGAGCAAAGGTGTACAGGCGTCCACCGTCGGGCGGTTGGTGCAGAACTGGGTGGTGCTGGTCACGACCTATCGCCTGCTTCATGCTTTTCTGATGGAGCGGGATGCCGATGATGTGCTGCCCACCTGGTGCGATACCATCCTGGATGGGGCACAGGCGATGCGTGAGGAACGCGCCGGACTGCTGTTCCTGGATGGGCTTCAGCAGCTCCTCGC
>CAZYQJ010000948.1:0-1993 GCA_964649925.1 uncultured Litorilinea sp. | reverse complement strand
TCGGCCTGCGCCAGTACGGGCGCACCAAGCGCCAGCAGTAGGATAAGAGAAGCAACCAAACTAATAAGATGGCGTGGTTTCATGGTGTTCTCCTGATATGTGATGACAATGAAATAGATAGGATGGTGTGGATACGAGCGCTGAATCCTTTGTCCGTGTTGTGGGAAAATTCGTCTTGTCTGCCGCCGTGGGGGAGATCCTTGATGACACATCATACCATAAGATACCTTGCTGTCGAACACTGTTAGCGATTGTCCACATTACTTTTCGGCTACGCCGAAGATGTGATATGCGGTAGGTATCGTGGCTGTATCTTGATATCTAGGCTGAACGCACCTCAGATGCTATGTTGGTATATCTCCGGAAAGCGATCCAACCCATCATTGCCGCGGGGACTGTCAGATAATGCGTGCTGGCAGTGCGTTGGTTTCTATCGAGTAAAGGAGAAAGCGAATGAGGTTTATTCCCACCCGGGTTCATGGGATAATCGACTATCTGTTTGGGGTGCTGTTGATCGCTGCGCCCTGGCTGTTTGGCTTTGCCGATCTAGAGATGGCGCGCTGGGTTCCGATCATCATCGGCGCGCTCATCATCATTTATAGCCTGTTGACGCGCTATGAAATGGGGGTTGCCGACGTCATCCCCATGAACGTGCATCTATGGCTAGATATATTGGGCGGGTTGGTATTGGCCGCATCCCCCTGGCTGTTTGGCTTTGCGGATGAAATCTGGTGGCCGCACCTCACCTTCGGTTTGCTGGAGATCATCATTGCCGCGGTCACCGAAACCACGCCCGCCGTGCACCGTACGGTGCGCCGTACCGACCTGACTACCTAATCCGGATCAGGAGCGAAGGGCCGGGATGAAGTGATAGGTCAAACTGCCATCGTGCTGGGGCGAGTAGTGGCCGAAGAAGACCGGCCCGTCGCCCAGGGCGCGGGGGATCAATTCGTGCAGGTCATCAACCAGGGGATACGCCGAAAGCGCGTCCAGCGGCAGCCATTCGGGCTGGCCTTCGCCTGTCGCACGGACGGCGCGTTCGGCGGTATGTGCCACAAAGACGAACATGAGGACACCGGGCCGCGACCCTTGTTCGTCTGCGCCGGTGTCGATATGTACCACGCCGCGCAGCGTCAAGTCGAGGGATAATCCGGTCTCCTCGATCAGTTCACGCTGCGCGGCGCTCAACACATCTTCGTGCGCTTGGACATGGCCGCCCAGGCCGTTATAGCGGTTGGCCCACAGCCGTTTGTCGGGCGCACCTTTGATCAGCAAGACTTCCAGCGCGTGGGTCTGCGGGTTGTGGCTGGTGACAAAGGTCAGGGTGCGCGGGATCGCCAGATGGCGTCTGCGCCCTGGTTCGCGCACGCCTTGTTCATTCGCCTGCATGGGTTTATTCGCGCAACTCCCAACGCTCAATCGTCACGCTCTCCAGATATTTCTCGTCCACCTCAGCCCCGCAGCCCGGCGCCGTGGGCACGGTCAGGGTGCTGTCGTCGTTGAGCGTAAAAGGGTTGGTCACGATATCGCGCGCAAAATAGCGGGCGTTGGCGCTGATGTCGCCCGGCAGCGTGAAGTTGGGCAAGCTTGCCAGGGCCACATTGCCCGCGCGCCCGATGCCCGTCTCCAACATGCCGCCATGCCACACCGCGATCCCCGCGGCCTGGGCCATGTCGTGGATGCGTTTGGCGTCGGCATAGCCGCCGATACGGCTTGGCTTGATGTTGATGATGTCACACGCCTTCATCTCAATCGCCCAGCGCGCGTGGTCGGGCGAGACAATGCTTTCGTCCAGGCAGAGCGGCGTTTGCAGGTGGGGCTTGAGTTTGGCGTGGTCAAAGATGTCGTCATGCGCCAGCGGCTGCTCGATCAGCAGCAGGTTGAACTCGTCCAACTTGGCCAGGTGTTGGGCATCGTCCAGATGATAGATGCTGTTGGCATCGACCTGCAGCTTGAGGTCGGGCCAGGCGTTGCGGACGGCGCGCGTCGGTTC
>CAZYQJ010000947.1:0-1996 GCA_964649925.1 uncultured Litorilinea sp. | reverse complement strand
GGAGCGCGCGATCCAGATATTTGTTGCCGCGCTCGCAGCTGGTTTCGGGTGCGAAAAGACAGGCGTGACAGGCGGCGGCGTGCAGAGTGCGACCGCTGTGGCTGGGCGGATGTTCAGCGCAAAGGGGGTCGCTGGCGCACAACCGGGCCGCTTCCAGAGCCTGCACGATGTGGCGCTGTAATGTTTCGGGATGTCCCAGGCTGACAAGCCCACCGAGGGTGCCTTCGCTGTCTGGGGCCGAAGTGTAGATGAGTACGCCGGCCATGGGGCCGCCTTCCTTTTCGGCCGGTCGGGAGTAGAGGCGCTCGCGGATGCTGGCAGTGGCATAGCCGCTTTCCAGGGCCAGTTGGCGGATGAGGGCGTGGGAGAAGGTGTGGAGGAGGATATAGCGCAAACCGGGAAATCCGCCCTCTGGCGGCTCGATGAAACGGGCCTCCCGCCAATTGATGTGGGATTTGTGAAATTGCTCAGAACGCTGGGCCAGGGCGGGACGTTGCAGCCATTGTTGGATCTTTTGCTCGTTGAACTTGATAAAGATGCCTTCGCCTCGCACTTCGGCGGCGGGTACCCAGGTGGGCGATTCGCGGGACAAAGGTGCGGGATCAATTTGGACGTCCAAATCGGGGTCGGTCAGCTCGCCAAAGGCATCGAGCCGGGTGAAGCCGACCATGGCCCGCACCTCGCGCAGGCGTTCGACGAGCAGCACCTGGTCGATGACGTCGCGGTAACGGGCTGGCGGCTCGACCGGCTGCAGGCGGAAGTCGGGGCCATTGAGTTTGGGCGTGTAGTTGGTGAAAACCTGCCACTCGGGGACTTTGAGGTCTGGTTGCTCGCCTGGCGGTTCTGCTTCTCCGGCGTCTTCTTTGCGGCGTTGCTCAATTGCCTGCCAGATCTCATCATGGGCAAAGTCGTTGAACGCGCCATCAAGCTGGCCTATTTTGTCGAGTAATTCGACACCGTCGACCGTTTTAACATTCTGCAATTTTGCCCAGTTCTCATTGACCAGTTTTGCCAGCTTTCCGCTCTGGACCGGAATGGCGATGGTGCTATAGACGACGGGGAACCAGGTATTTGACGCCCCGAGGATGAGTGTACGCATATGGTGGCCGCACTCTTCGCTGTCGTAGTCACGCAAGTGAGGGCGGCGGCCGCGGCACAAAGGCATCTTCTTACGGTTATGGGGTCCGAAGGCTTCGGCCAGACGCCGGCGATTTTCGCACGTCTGACAGCGTACTTCCAGGTCGCGTGCCTCACCGCTGGCTCCATACTCAATCAGGCGTAAATATGGACTGTCACAAGGATTGCCGCGGTGTACGAAATCCACCCAGGGAAAGTCGTCCAGGTGGCCGTTTTCACAGGCGACGAGGAAGCGTGCGGGGAGGACTTCAGGTTTCTTGCCCTTGTTGCAGTTGATGTGACGGTATACGTTGCGGTCCGGGTAGAAGGGATCATCATCCAGGCTGAATAGGCCGCTGCTGACACGGGCCAGGAGACGGCAACGGGGACATACCATCCAACGCGGGAAGGTGGCCACGGGCACACCGACTTTGGCAGCGGGATCGCTGAAGGGGTCGGCTGGAAGTCCAGAATCGGGCACGACGGGCGGCGCTAAGAGCTGCTTCACGTCGGGTAGCTCGTAACGTACAGCCATCAGCAGACGGTCTTCGACTACAGGATGGACGTATTGGGGATCTGTGGGCCAGTCCTCGAGGCCAGTGACGATGACCGACAGCTTAGGGAGGTCGACGATGGCGCCCACGCCATAGGTGTACATAAGTTGGCTGGGCCGGATTTCGCCTACTCGTACCGGGTGTTGTGTGGTCATGTTGGCGTTGCTCCAAAGTGGCTAATAGGTCACGCAAAGGCGCGGAGGCGCAAAGTTTTTCTTTGGGGCTTTGCCCCTTTGCGTGAGTTTTCATGTTGTCTCTTCGGTACGGTCGTCTACCCAGGCGCCGGCGGGTTGGTGGTCCATGCCGTGGTCACGCAGGATGAGGTT
>CAZYQJ010000946.1:0-1998 GCA_964649925.1 uncultured Litorilinea sp. | reverse complement strand
CAACACGCCTAGCCATGCTGTCTATACAGCGTTCCCTCTGAGATACTTCATCCACCAAGAAAAGGGGTAGAACGATGTCGACGACGGCGCTGATTCTTCTGATCGTGTTGGTTGTTCTGTTGTTGGCCGCAGTACCCGTCTGGCCCTATAGCCGCAATTGGGGCTATGCACCGGGCGGGCTGTTGGGCGCTATCCTGATCATCGTGCTGATTTTGTGGCTGCTTGGCTATTTCTAGACGGTTCACAACTGAACATTCTCGTCCTGTACTAGGACTAGCCCAATAGCCGTATGTCATCCGAGACAGAAGCTATTGGCGCATAAGCGACCTCCTTGGGATGCCGGTCATTTCCGGTGCTGCCCAAGGAGGTCCTCTTATTGGCCGCCCACTAGATGGCTACAGCCGATCTGTGCCTCGCGCTGTATCTTCCGCTTATGCTGTGATGCGTAGCAGACCTGCTGCCGTCCTGCTATCCTGGGGCGAGAGAAGGGGTTGAGACCCTATACAAAGGAGATACACCCGTGAACACCGATATTTTTCAAGGCAAGTGGAAACAGTTGCGCGGCCAGATCCAGCAGAAGTGGGGCGATCTGACCGATGACGACCTGGACCGCATCAGCGGCGCACGCACTGAATTCGAAGGGCTGCTCCAGGAACGTTATGGCTATACCAAGGAGCGGGCACGCCGCGAGGTGGACGACTTGCTCCGCGAGATGTAATGGCCAGCCGGTTACGTAAGGCGCGCGCCAGGGGCAGTTGACGCCCCTGGCGCATTTGTCGTGCGTTCAATGCGGCGCACACCCCAGGTTGTGTCGCCGGAAGGGAGGATACCATGCCCTATGATCGTCTGAGCGAACTGCCTGACAATGTAAAGGATAATCTCCCAAAGCATGCACAGGAGATCTATCAGGCCGCGTTCAACAGTGCGTGGGAGCAGTACGACGAGCCCGAGGAACGGCGCGACGACCGCAGCCGTGAAGAAACGGCTCATGCCGTCGCCTGGGCTGCGGTCAAACAGAAGTATGAGAAGCAGGGCGACCGCTGGGTCGCCAAGCAGGACTAACCGGCTCCCCTAACGTGAATAGACGGGCTCGCGCATGGGCCCTTCCAGATCGACCTGCGCATAGAGGTAACGCTCCGCCTCCGGGGATCGTGCCTCGGCGCGTATCCGGTAGATGCCGTCCACGCCGCTAAAGGCGATCCACCCTTCTTCGCTCCAGGTGGGGTGATCAAACTCCCCCTGGAGCCGCCGCCGCGCCCGGCCTCCCTCGGCAGGGGCCGTCCACAGCGCCTGGGGCGTGAGGTCGTCCACTGAGACCGTGCTGCTATAGATCAGTTCGCTGCCATCGGGCGACCAGGCCGGGGCGCGGCCTGTGAGGCCCAGATCATAGTGTTCGTTCGCTTCCAGGTCAAACACCCCCAGAGCACCGCTTTGCTCTGGGGGTGTCCCTGTGGGCGATAGGCGATCAACCCATTTACGCTGACGCTCGGTTCAGTCCCGTCCTGATCGGACGTGTAGGTCAACTGGATCGTCTCGCTGTCTGCCTCCCCATCACTGGGGGAGACCAGTTCCACCGCGTAGAGTTCATAGGCCCCTGCGCCGTGCTTTTCTCCCTACCTGCCTATTCCCTATCCGCCTACTGCCCCTTCTCCTCAAACAGTTCCAGCACGTTGCCGTCCGGGTCGAAGAAGAAAGCGATACGCACCTCGCCCGCATCGGTGGGGGCGCTGCGGATACGCACGCCCTTTTCCACCAGTTCGGCGTAGGCATCGTCCACGTTGTCCACCAGCAATGCCACATGGTCCCAGCCGCCGGTGGGCTTGGTGTCCGCAGTGGCCTCGTCGCGACCGATCAGTTCAATGGTCGTGCTGCCGATGTCAATAAAGATGATCTTCTTGTCATCCCAGCGGCGCACCACCGGAAAGCCCAATGTCTGTGAGTAAAACTGCTCCATCGCCTCGAAGTTGGGTGTCCGCAAGGCGACATGGTGTGTTCCCT
>CAZYQJ010000945.1:0-1999 GCA_964649925.1 uncultured Litorilinea sp. | reverse complement strand
GCTCAATAGCTGGACCACGCTGCAGGGCATCGAGACCCTCAGCCTGCGCATGGAGCGTCACGTTGCCAACACCGAAGCGGTCTGCAAGTTTCTGGACGACCATGCCGCGGTGGAGTGGGTGATGCACCCCAGCTTGCCCAGCCATCCCGACCATGAACGCGCCAAGAAGTATCTGCCCAAAGGCGCAGGCGCGGTCATGGGTTTTGGCATCAAAGGCGGCGTGGAGGCTGGGCGCAAGTTCATCGAGAACCTCAAACTCTTCAGCCATCTGGCAAACGTGGGTGACGCCAAGAGCCTGGCGATCCACCCGGCCAGCACCACCCACAGCCAGTTGTCTGCCGATGAACTGAGCATTGCCGGGGTGACGCCTGACTTCATCCGCCTGAGCGTCGGTCTGGAAGACATTGACGATATCCTGTGGGATTTGGACCAGGCACTGGCCGCGGCCACGAAGTAGCGGTGTCGTTGTCGACGTGTGTGATTTAGGACGCAGGTAAGGGAAGACCAGAATGGACCAAGATCATACGTTTGAGGAACACTCTGTTGGAATCGTCGAGACCCAGGAGTTCACCTTTGCAGAGGATGAACCCATGCGCCTTGAGAGCGGCGCGACCCTGGGGCCGGTGACCCTTGCCTATGAGACCTATGGACGGCTGAACGCAGACCGCAGCAACGCGATCTTGATCGTGCATGCCCTGAGCGGCAGCGCCCATGCCGCCGGGTATCACAGCCCCGACGATGCCAAACCCGGCTGGTGGGATGCGTGTATCGGCCCCGGCAAGGCGTTTGATACCAACCGTTTCTTTGTGATCTGCAGCAACGTCATCGGCAGTTGTTACGGCAGCACCGGCCCGTCGAGCATCAACCCGGCGACGGGCCGGGCCTATGGCCTCAGCTTTCCCGTCGTCACGATCGGCGACATGGTGCGCGCTCAGGTCAAGCTGATCGACCACCTGGGGATCGACCAGTTGCTTTGTGTGGCGGGCGGTTCGATGGGCGGGATGCAGGTGTTGGAGTGGGCGGCACATCACCCCACGCGCATCAAGGCCGCGATCCCGCTGGCGACAACGGCGCATCACAGCCCGATGCTGATCGCATTCAGCGAGGTGGGCCGCCAGGCCATCTATGCCGACCCCAACTGGAATAACGGCGACTACTATGACGCCGGTAAGAAGCCTGATGCGGGGCTGGCTGTGGCGCGTATGGTCGGCCACATCACCTATCTGAGCGAAGAGTCCATGCACAAGAAGTTCGGGCGGCGGCTGCGCAGCCTGGAACGCTACGGCTATGAGTTCGATACTGAGTTCGAGATCGAGAGTTACCTCAAATACAACGGGAACAGCTTTACGCGCCGGTTCGACGCTAACAGCTACCTCTATGTGACCAAGGCGATGGACTACTTCGACCTCAGCCAGCCGACCGGATCGCTAGCGGCCTCCTTTGCCAACGCCGAGCATGTCAAATTCCTGGTGGTCAGCTTCACCAGCGACTGGCTCTATCCCAGCTATCACAGCAAGGAGTTGGTCAGCGCGCTGATGGCTGTGGGTGCGGACGCGACCTATCTGGATATCCAAAGCACCTGGGGGCATGACGCCTTCTTGCTTGAAGTGGATACGATGACCAACCTGCTCGGCAGTTTCCTCGACCGGCTGGTGCGCGAGGAGGGGATTGCACCTCCGTTGCCCGTCGTCGCGTCCGTCAAGACGCCCGATGCGGCCAAGCCGGTTGGGGTGGCGGCATGACGCCCGCGCTGTCATCTGCTGTCCGGGTCGGTACACCGCTGCGCCCCGATCTACAAGTAATCGCCGACCTGATCGCGCCGAAGAGCCGGGTGTTGGACCTGGGCTGCGGGACCGGTGAACTGCTCCATTACCTGGTGGGCGACAAACAGGTGCGCGGTCGCGGCGTCGAGATCGAGGAGGAAGGGGTGTTGGCGTGCGTGCGTAAGGGGTTGAGCGTGCGCCAGGGCAATTTGCAGGAAGGGCTGGCCGACTACCCC
>CAZYQJ010000944.1:512-2005 GCA_964649925.1 uncultured Litorilinea sp. | reverse complement strand
AGACCATCTGGGGAGACGCCATCAACTTCGACGGTCAGGACAGCGACGAGGTGCGCCGCTTCTTTATCGACAACGCCATCTACTTTTTGCGCGACCTGCACGTCGATGCGCTGCGGTTGGATGCCGTGGATGCCATTCTCGACTTCTCTGCCACCACCTTCTTAGAAGAACTGGCCGCGGTAGTCGACCAGGCGTCGGTGCTGCTCAACCGCCAACTCTGGCTGATGGCCGAAACCGCCCAAAACGACGCACGCTGGATCACCCCGCGCGAGATGCGTGGCTATGGGTTGCACGCCCAATGGAATGACGAATTCCATCATGCCGTCCACACCCTGCTCACCGGCGAGCAAGACGGCTACTACATTGATTATGTCGAGCCGGATGGGACGGTGCGCGTGGCAAACCTCGCCAAAGCCATCGAGGAAGGCTATGTCTATTCAGGCCAATACTCGCGCTATCGCAGACGTCGCCACGGCAATTCGTCGCGCGCCATCCCGGCTTATCGTTTTGTGGTCTGCATCCAAAACCATGATCAAGTGGGCAACCGGCTATTGGGCGAACGGCTCTCCACCCTCGTCAGTTGGGATCAACTCAAACTCGCCGCCGGGGTACTGCTGCTCTCCCCCAATCTCCCCCTGCTCTTTATGGGTGAGGAATACGCAGAGACCAACCCGTTTCTCTATTTTGTCAGCCACACCGATCCCGAACTGATCGAGGCCGTACGCAAGGGCCGCCAGCTTGAATTCGCCCACTTCCACTTTGAAGGCACGCCCCCGGACGCACAGGACGTGGACACCTTCGAGCGTTCCAAACTCAACCATGACCTGGCAACGCAGAGTCGCCATGCTGAGATGCGCGCCTTTTATCGGGAACTGATCCGGCTGCGGAAGACACTGGCCCCCTTGCGCTATCTCAGCAAGGAACATATGGACGTACAGGTATTTGAATCCTCGCGCACTGTCGCCGTGCGGCGTTGGTACGCCGATGAAGAGGTGCTGGCCGTCTACAACTTCAGCGACGAACCCGCCGCGGTCACGCTGGCGCTGCCCAAAGGTCGCTGGACCAAACTGATGGATTCCACCGGCGAGGACATGGGCAGCGAAGAACTTCCCGAGGCTGCAGAGGTGGGCGTGCCTGTGCCGCCCCATGCCTTTGTCCTCTACTGGCTCGAGGGGTCTGCCTATGCATAACCCGCCCCCCCGTGTACTGGCTAACGCCATCCGCCAGATCGTGGATGCGTGCCGGGTGCCAAACGCCACCTATCGGCTGCAATTCAACCCCAATTTCACGTTTCGCGATGCCGCAGCGCTGGTCGGTTATCTGCACAACCTGGGCATCAGCGACGTCTACGCATCCCCGATCTTTGCGCCGCGGCCCGGCAGCCAGCACGGCTATGACGTCACCGACCCGACACGGCTCAACCCTGAACTGGGCAGCCCAGACGACTTTGCCTCGCTGGCCCTGGCGCTGCGCCGTCGCGATATGGGGCTGAT
>CAZYQJ010000944.1:251-502 GCA_964649925.1 uncultured Litorilinea sp. | reverse complement strand
CCAACCACATGGGTGTCAATGACCCCACCAATACCTGGTGGTGGGATGTACTGGAAAACGGCCCCAGTTCCACCTATGCGGGGTACTTTGATATTGAATGGAATCCGGTGAAGGACGCACTCCGCAACCGCGTCCTGCTCCCTGTGCTGGGCGACCAGTTTGGCACAGTGCTGGAAAGCGGCCAACTCAAGCTGATTTATGTCGACGGCGCATTTCAGATCGGCTACTACGAACATCGCTATCCGGTCGCG
>CAZYQJ010000944.1:0-241 GCA_964649925.1 uncultured Litorilinea sp. | reverse complement strand
ACAGCCTGATCTTGCAGCGCTGCCTGGATGCGATGGAAGCCCATCGCCACGCCGAAGACCCAGACAACGCCGCGGCGGTGCTGGAACTGCAAAGCATCTTGACCGCGGTCAGCCACCTGCCCACGCGTACCGAAACCAACCCGGATCGCATTGCCGAGCGCATCCGAGAAAAAGAGGTCATCAAACGCCGCCTGGATGCGCTTTATACCGATTCCGCCTTCTTTCGCGATGCGCTGGATGC
>CAZYQJ010000943.1:0-2009 GCA_964649925.1 uncultured Litorilinea sp. | reverse complement strand
TTCCCAGGCTCACTCCAGCCGCCCATCGGCAGCCAATCCAGCCGCACCGCAAAGATCAGCAGCAGCCACATGGCGATTACGAAATTGGGCACGGTGATCCCCAAGGTGGCAACAAATGTCACCACCGTATCGATCCAGGAGTTTTGATGATAGGCAGCGTAGATGCCTAGGGGGACACCAACGCCGAAGGCCATCAGGATCGTCAGGAAACCGAGCTGAAAGGAGACCTTCCAGGTGCGCCCGATCAGTTCGGCCACCGTGGTGGTGGGCTGTTGGTAGGGGATACCAAAATCAAACCGGATGGCATGGCTCATATAGTTGAGATACTGCTTCCACACCGGCTGATCGAGTCCATACTTCCGCAATATATTCGCTTTGGCTGCGGGCGGCAGGGGCGCTTTTTCCTCGTCAAACGGCCCCCCCGGCACAGCATGCATCAGGGCAAAGGTGATCATGGAGACCACCACCAGCACAAATACCAGTGAAGACAAACGCCCTATGAGATAGCGGGCCATGCACAACTCCCCTAGCAGACGGCTCTAGACGGTGAACACGGAGTCGGACGGTGACAGCCATCCAACTCCGTGTTGCATATCACGCGCCTGGGCGCGCTGACGATTGGCTATTCCGACTCGGCCAGATAGACGTCGCCCCACACCCAGTCATTGCCCCAATGCCAGGCGGCAATCCCTTGTGAATCGGGCGTGCGCAGACCCTCTCCCTGCACATAAGGTTGGTAGAGCGTGCCCTGCCAGCGATGGGCAATAAACACGCCGCCCACGTCGTCCACCAGAATCTGCTCGGCATCACGGAACATCTGGTCGCGCGTTTCAGGGTCGCCCACCAGGCTGCTGGCCTCGGTCACCAGCCGGTCAAACTCGTCGTTGCGCCACGAATGGCGGCCCGTGGAGAGCCAGATACCCAGCAGGTTCGAGGGGTCAAGGAAGTCCATGCCATAGGAGACTGCGCCAAAGGTCAACTCGGTCGGCTTGATGTTCAGCGCATCCATATAGACCTTGTAGTCCTTATTGGATACCTGAATGTCGATGCCGAGACAGTCGGAGATCGATGCGGCCACGGCCTGGAAGACCGCTTGCAGCGCTGGGCCTTCGTTGCGCAGCCACAACTCCTGCGGCGGGAAGCCCTCGCCGTCCGGATAGCCCGCATCGGCCAGGTGCTGCTGGGCCGCCTCACAGTCATAGGCCTGATATTCTTGCAGCACGCCTTCCGTATCCGACGACGGGTAGCCCGGCATCAGCATTGCATAGGCGGGCATCGCCTTCACCTCGCCGTAGACATTGGTCACGATGGCCTCGCGGTCGACGGCTTTGGCAAACGCCTTGCGCACGTTGAGGTCATTAAACGGCTCGGTGTAGGTGTCAAAGAGCAGGTAGTCGGTGCGGAAGTCGCCGTAGTGGCGCAGATAGTTCTCGCTCAATACCGGGTCATTGAGGATGATCTCAAAGTCGGCGGGCGTGATCCACTCGTAGCCCAACTCCGTGATCTCCTCGTTCTGGAAAGCGGCAAAAGCCGTCCCCATGTTCATATAGGTGACGATGATCTTGCTGAGTCGCGGCTGGCGTATCCCCTTATAGTTGGGGTTCGCCACCAGCACAATCTGGCTGCCCGGCTCGATGGACTCCAACATGAACGGCCCGGCGGAGACCGAGGTGGCCGGGTCGCTGTTATAGTAGGGGCCGTGTTCCTCCAGGGCCTTTTTCTGCATCACAAACGAGAACTGCATCATAGCAGGCAGCGGCGGCCAGGGCACTTCCGTGGTGATCTCCAGCGTCAGGTCGTCCACGGCATGGACACCCAATTCCTCCAGCGGCACTTCCCCGGCGATGGCCTCATTCCAGTTCTCCAGCACCCCAGCATAGAACCAGGCAAAGTCCCACGCATGTTCGGGGTCGGCGGCATAGCGGAAGGTGGCTTCCCAGTCGTAGGCGGTCAGCGGTGTGCCGTCCGACCACTCCAGCCACGGCTTGATATGGAAGGTCCAGGTCAGC
>CAZYQJ010000942.1:0-2025 GCA_964649925.1 uncultured Litorilinea sp. | reverse complement strand
TAAATTCATCCGTGCCAAACTGGTTGGTCTCGATCACACGCCAGGCCAGTTCCAGACGGCGCGGGCGCTGATCCTTAGGGCCGATCCCGTCTTCCCAATCGTAACCAGAGACAAAGTTACCGCCCGGATAACGCACAATGGGCACGTTGATCTCACGGATTAGGTCGATAACATCAGTGCGGAACCCATCTTCGCCCGCGCTGGAATGGCCGGGTTCATAGATGCCGCCATAAACGGCGCGGCCAAGATGTTCGATAAAGGAGCCATAGAGGCGAGGATCAATCACGCCGATCAAACGCTCAGGGGCGAGCGTGATCTGGGCAGGGTTTGACATGGCACTCCTCCGAGAGGTAGTCAAGACTGTAGCTTGGAATGGGACACGTTGGTTGACAGATGGGTGAAGACTGTGATACAACGTGAGACAGATTGGATAAAACGTTTTAACGAGAGCGTTTTTATCATAACAAAACCCTTCTCTATTGTCAATCCCCATTCCGCTACCCTGCTGGGGGGTCTATGACACGTCGAAACCCTACACGCGTTACAATTATTGATGTGGCCCGCCGCGCCCACGTTTCGGCGGGCACTGTCTCCAATGCCCTGACGGGCAAACGACCGGTCGCAGAGGTCACGCGCCAGCGCATCCTCGACGCCATTGCCGAACTCGGTTACCAGCCGAACTTGCTGGCACGCGGGCTGGTCAACCGCCGCAGCCAAACGGTTGGGGTCGTCGCTTCCGGGCTGGAATACTACGGCCCATCCCGCACCCTGATCGGGATCGACCGCGAAGCCAATCTGCTCGGCTATTCGCTCCTGCTCGACCTGCTGCACAGCCCCTTAGGCGACAATGTGGACGCCGTACTCGACATGCTCACCGCGCGCCGCGTGGACGGCATCATCTGGGCGGTACACGAGATCGGCCAAAACCGCCAGTGGGTCAACCGTGAACGGCTGGTCGAACTGCCGCCTATCGTCTTTCTCACCATGCAGCCGCAGCCAGGCATCACCGTCATCAACACCGATAACTGCCTGGGGGCACGCATCGCCGTGGATCACCTGCTGGCCCAGGGACGCAAAGCCGTCGGCCATGTCTCAGGGCCGCTCAGTTGGTGGGAAGCGCGCGAACGGCTGCGCGGCTGGCAAGTGGCGCTCCAGCGAGCAGGCTACACCCCTTGCGATGACCTGGTGGTCGAGGGGGATTGGTACGCAGCCAGCGGGGAAGCCGGGCTGTATCAACTCCTGGCGCAGCGGCCCGACCTGGACGCGATCTTTACCGCCAATGACCAGATGGCGTTGGGCGCGCTGCGCGCCGCTCACCAGATCGGCAAACGTGTCCCCGAAGACCTGGCCGTCGTCGGCTATGACAACACGCCCGAATCGGCGTACTTCTGGCCGTCGCTCACCAGTGTGCGCCAGCGACTTTCCGAAGCAGGCCGCCTTGCCATCCAGACACTGCACGGCATGATCGAGGCCCAACGCAGCCATCGCGCCGCCGCCGCCGCACGCGTCCACACCCTCAACCCCGAACTGGTTGTGCGCGACAGTTCCCGAATGCCGACCTCCACGCTGGTGAAATAAGGTCCAGGGATAGCCGGATGACTATCCCTGGACGGATATCACAGCGGCGGGCGCGTCTGGCTGGCGGCTATTTGTCCGCCTTTTGCGCGGCCACGCGATCGGTCGACTGCATCGCCAGATAGCGGTCGCGCACCGCCGCGATGCTGTGCGAACGCTGCCCGCTGGCACGGCTGGGCGCGGGTGTGATCGTGGGCGCGGCCTCCCCGGCAGCTACCATGCGCGCGATCAGCCGCTCGCGCAGGTCCGCCGCGATGTCAGCCAGTGCCTCATGGCCTACCAGGTTCTGCAACTCATACGGGTCTGATTCCAGATCGTAGAGATACTGCTCCTCATAGTGATCGGAGCCCATATCGGTCCAGCCATTTTTGTCCGGCGCGTTGACGCCGTATTTCCAGCGGCGCGTGCGGATGGCGCTGCCCACCTGCGACTCGCTGATCTGGATAAAGA
>CAZYQJ010000941.1:0-2026 GCA_964649925.1 uncultured Litorilinea sp. | reverse complement strand
GTAGGCGTAATCCGCCATTGTAATGGCCGGGACATCCATCTCCACAAAACGGGTGTGCGCATCGACGGCAGACCAGGTTGGCTCGTTGATAAAGACACTGGCATGGCCCAACTCTGCCCCCACATCCCAGATCGCGGTCGTCAACGCTGCGGACCCGGTGCTTTCGGCATAGAAGCGGTGGCCGCTGCTGCCTAACAGGTCAAGATAGACGGCAAACCGCGGCGACCGGCAGCGCGCCAGATCCTCGTCCAGCCGCCGCACAAACTGCGCGCTGCCTGCCGATTCCTCCCAGCCGTCCAGCCCGCCATTCTCTTCGCCATCGAAAAAGACCAAACAGATCGTGTGATCGGTGGCGTTAATATCCAGGCTGCGCGCCAGTTCCAGCAGCACAGCACTGCCCGAAGCGCCCGCGTTGGCCCCCGGTGCAGGCTGGATGTGGTTGTCGGGGTCCGGGTCACGGTCGGCAAAGAGGCGCGTATCATAGTGGGTCATCAGCAGCCCTGTGCGCGTCGATCCGCTCTCGGCGCTGCGGATCGCAATGATATTGCGCGCCGGTGTGCCGTCCAATGCCGTAAAGGGCTGGATCACCACGTCCCACCCCAGGATGCGCAATTCCTCCACCACCCAATCGCCCATGCGAATATTGGATTCGCTGCCCGTCGAGCGATCGCCAAACTCCAACTGCTGTGCAGCATACTGATACGCCCGATCGCCCGAAAAGGGTTCAGCCACAAACTCAGGCGTCAGCAGCCCATAACCTAGATAGCCAAAATAGCCCACCGCGGCGGCCAATATCACCACCAGGGCCAGTTCAATCGTATAAAGACGCAACCGGCTCATCCTGCCTTTCCTATACCAACAGCCCTATACCCGGTCGCGGTCGCCGCTTCGCTTGCGGAAGATGATCCGGATCGGCGTCCCAGTAAATGGATAGTATTCCCGAATCTGGTTCTCCAGATAACGCTCGTAGGAGAAATGCACCATCTCCGGGTCGTTGACGAACAGGATAAAGGTGGGGGGTTCGGCCTCTGCCTGGGTCGCATAAAAGATACGCAGCGGACGTCCCCCGCGATTCGGTGGGGGAACCCGGTCATAGGCGGCACGGATCAAGAGATTGAGTTCGCTTGTGCTTAAGCGGTGCTTGCGCGCCGCCGCTACCTCCAGCGCCGTGGGCAGGACGGTATGTACGCGCTGCGTCGTCTTGGCGCTGATAAAGATGACCGGCACATAGTCCAAAAACTTCAACTCGTTGCGGATGCGCTTGGTGTATTCCACCATCGTCTGGGAATCCTTTTCCACGGCATCCCACTTGTTGACGACCACGACCACGCCCTTCATCTTCTCCAGCACATAGCCCGCTACATGGGCATCCTGCGCCGTTACCCCATCCAACGCGTCGAGCAGCAACAGCGCCACATCGGCACGATCCACGCTGCGCATGGCGCGCATCACGCTGTATTTCTCGATGCCCGGCTCCACCTTGCCGCGGCGGCGGATGCCTGCCGTGTCGATCAACGTGACGAGTTGGCCGCTGTAGACCACCTGTGTGTCAATCGGGTCGCGCGTCGTGCCGGGCACATCGCTGACGATGGCGCGCTCCGACCCAAGCAAGGCATTGAGCAGGCTGCTCTTGCCCACATTGGGCCGCCCGACAATGGCGATGCGGACGCCTTCCTCCTCTTCCAGATCAAAGGGATAGGGTGGAAGCACCGCCACCACCTCGTCCAGCAGGTCGCCCACGCCGTCGCCGTGATAGGCGCTGATGGCGTACGGTTCGCCCAGTCCCAAGTTCCAGAACTCGACCGCATCCAGTTTGCGCTGCGGGCTTTCAGTCTTGTTGACGACCAGGAAGATCGGCTTCTCGGCGGTGCGCAGCAGGTCAGCCACATCTTGATCGGCAGCGGTCAGCCCCTCCTTGCCATCCACCACAAAGAGAATGACGTCGGCTTCCTCCAATGCAAGCTGGGCCTGGTTCCACACATACTCCACAAACCGCGCCGAATCGATTGCCAGCGGGGGCGCGGCA
>CAZYQJ010000940.1:0-2027 GCA_964649925.1 uncultured Litorilinea sp. | reverse complement strand
GGATGACATGCCCGTTGCGGAGGTCACGGATGCTGTGAAACTTGCCGCCATTGCGGTCTTCGGTGGCGACGATCTCCACACCGACTTGCGGCAGATAGAAGGCGTCTTCGGCGCCGCCCGCGGGGACCGGCGCTCCGCTTGGCTGGAGGTTTGCCCCAGCCGCCGCGCCTGCTGGCGCGGTGAACGGCGTATTGCGCGGGCCGCGACCGTTTCGCCCACGGCTGCGCTGGCTGGTGCGCGTGCCATTGCGCCCTGGCCCTTGGCTGGGCTGGACGCTTGGCTCTGGCTCCAGGGTCTCGCGGATCAGCGCGATCAACTCGTCACGCACGGCCAGGTTGCTCTCCGCCTCATCGCGCACATAATAGCGATAGTCGTCGAGGCAGTAGGGGCGATCCGGCCCTTTGGGAACCTGAATACGCAGCACCTTGACGTTGTTGCTCTGCAACATCTCACACTTGACGTCCAGCGGCGGGGTCATCCGTTCATCCAGCGCGTCCAGGATCTGCTTCTCGACCTCTGCAGGTTTTGCCAGCCCGCGCGGCGCAGCCTTGCGATGGCTTGCGCCTACGTAGACAGTGCCGCCCGCGGTATTCGCAAAGGCGCAGATGTCGTTGAGGATGGCGGTCAACTTGCCGCCGCGCTGGCTGGCGGTCTCATGGAAGCTTTGCAGCAGCGATGGCCCTTCGGCGCGCGCCGCGGCCAGCGAATCAAAGGGTTGATCCTTGGGGCGCAGCGGGCGCGTGCGGTCAAACTGTTTGCTGCGCAGCAGCCCGGCGATGGCCTCAAAACTGGCATCTTCCAGCAAGAATTCACTGGCGCGGTCGCCAATGCCCAGCCGTTTGGGGTTCTTGGGATCTGCCTTAAGCCGGTGGGCGTCGCTGCCGTGGAAGCAATGCATCCGCCGCGGGTATTCAACCTTGCTGCCGTTGAAGAAGCGCGCGGTCGAGCGGACGCCCTTGTCTAGGTCGGTGACCTCCAAGGCGTCCAGATATTGATCCTGGGTATAGGCAATCTTTGTCTGGCCGCCGAACGGGAAATTACGCATGGCCACGCCATGTGTGCTGTTGGCATGGGCCGCAATGACCAAACCGCCTGCTTGGTGAATGGTGCGGTAGGCCGTCAACACATCGGTGGCGGCGCCGGTCTCGGTGGAGCCAACGTCCAACTTGTCTGCAGGGACGTTCAAATCAAGCAAAATGTGCTCCAACGTGCGGATCGACGTCTCCGGTGGGAAGATGCCTAAAATGTGAAAGCCAAAGGTGGCCGTAAACTCAAAACCCGGCAGCACCAATACCTGGTTAGACAACTCCCGCCACTCAGCCAGCCGCGCCCGCTCCTCATCCGTCAGCCGGTTCATCGCCTCAAGCCGGGTCAACCACTCAATTTCCCGGCGGATGGCCCCAATGCCGGCAACTGTGTTGTGGTCGGTAATGGCGACGATCTCCAGGCCACGGTTTGCAACTGCACGCATCCAGTCCAAATACGTGATCTGCGGTTCCTCATAGTCGTGGGAAGCCGGTGTGTGCAGATGCAGGTCCACTTTATACCAGCGACGCTGGGTTTTGGACGCACTGGCCGTTTGTCCAGGCGCAGGGGTCTGCGTCTGGCGACCATTATTCGGTTTTTTTCTCCTGCTCACAGATTTACTTCATCGCTCCTCGTCGTGAACTAAACCAACATACAAACGTACAGACGAACTTAACGTCAAGTTATTTACTTGACATACTCTTATTATAGGGCCAATCGCAGCAAAAAGTGAAACTGCGATCCAACTGAGCGAAGAATTTCGGCCTAATGAGGCAAAATCTCCTCCGCCCACTTTGTGCCATCGGGCGATGGACTGGCGACGGGGTCGGCCAGGGCCGCGGCCAGCACCTCGTCTACCGTATCCACCAAGATAAACTTCATCTGGTCGCGCACCGTTTCCGGCACGTCGTCCAGATCAGCCTCATTATGTTTGGGCAGGATGACGGTCGTCAGCCCGACACGGGCCGCGGCCAGCACCTTTTCCTTGACGCCGCCGATGG
>CAZYQJ010000939.1:0-2036 GCA_964649925.1 uncultured Litorilinea sp. | reverse complement strand
CAGGGTGATCAACGCCGCGCCCATCAAATAGCGCATGAAGTGCGGGTCACGCGCCGCCCCGGCCATGCTCTGCAGGAGCGATCCTTGCTCGCGCGGGCGGCGCACCGGCGCGCCGCCGGGGATCTTGGTGGCCGCCCACACCGAGACCGCGCCGCAGACCACGCCCACGCCGATCAGCAGCATATAGCCCGACAGCCCCACGGTCCGGTCCAGCACAAAGCCTGCCGCCGCAACCGAGGCCAGCCCGACCAGCGTGGTATAGACGCTGTTGGTAGCGGAATACTTGCCGCGCACCGAGTTGGGGATGTACTCCTGCAGCCAGGGGTAGACGCCCACCTCGGCCACCGAACGCATCAGCGCAAACCCCGCGGTCACCAGCGTGACATAGGCCAGCAGCCCCTGCGGCCCAAAGCGCGCGGCGACCCACGGCGTGAGCAGCAGCCCGGCGGCCATCACCTTGCGCAGCCCAAAGAAGGTGATGTAGGTGCGCTTATAGCCAAAGCGAGCGACGGCAGGGGCGATCACCAGGGCGATCAACCCGGAGAAGGGAATCAGCGAGAGCAGCAAACCGACCTGCGGTTTGCTCATCCCCAACGTGCTCAGAAAGAGGACAAAGACCGAACCGAAGAAAGTGAACTGGGCAAAGACGGTGTTAGCGGCGTTGGAGAAGATGCTCCACGGCAGCCCACGGAGTTTTTCCAACGTCGTCGGTTCTGTGGAGGGGACGCCTGGATGCTCGTCGACGGAGCGCGGGTTGGAAACAGTGCTTGCCATAACTGCGCTGTACATCACCAGGACCGGCCTGCGCAACGCCTGTCACAGACCGGTACGAACAAAAAAGGAGGGAGCCAATCGTGCCCGACGATTGCCCCCTTGTACGATAGCCAAAGTTACGACCAGTCTAGCACGCGCCTCAGTTGCGGTCAAAGCAGCGGCGTAGAGAATGTGCGGCGCGCCTGGATGGGGCGCGATCTACTGCGAGATGGCAGCCGTGTCCGCCTCCCAGATCTGGTACGCGCCAAACTCCGCCACGTTTCTGAAGTTGGAGCGGATAAATTCATCCAGGGCGACGATGTCGCTGCTGTCTGCGCTGGCGTTGGGTTCGCCGGGGTTGCCGATATTGACCAGCACGACCCAGCGCACTGCCTGCGATGCCAGTTCCTGCACGATGGACTGCTGCACATCCAGCGTCGTGGCTACGCCTGGATAGAGTTCGCTGTAACGCGACGCGCTGGGGTGAGCGGCCAGAAAGTAAAAGCCGATGTCGTTGACAAAGATCAGGTCGTGCCGCTGATTGCCCACAAAGATCAACTCGTCCGGCTGGGCGTGCGTGCTGAGATAGCGGACGGCCTGCGCCTGATCCGGGCTGACGGGGACGCAACTGGCACGCTCAATCTGCGAATAGCACGCCAGCGGCGGGAAGTCGTCCAGATATTTCTGTAGGAAGCGCACCGGCGCAGCTACGTACAGCGCGGCCAGGGCCGCAAGCAGGATCACATAGACCGGCCTGACGGCGCGGTGCAGCCCGCCCACGATGTCGGGCGAGGCCAGCGTCAAGACGACGAGCGAGGCTAGGATCGACGTGGGGATGGCATGGATGTAATCATAGCGGCTCAAGGCCTGGGCAAAGAGCAGCAGGCCAAAAATCGTGGTCGCAACCCTCCCGGCAGACCGTGTGTCGAAGACAGAGCGCCGGGCACGCAGCGCATAGACCCCGAACGCCAAGACATAGATCAGCAACGGTGCGTAGAAGTGCAGCCACGGCCAGAAGTCGGCATCCATCGAGTCGGGAAAGAGCGGGAAGAGGGGCGGATAGGGCAGCCAGCGCACCTCATGTAGCAGCGTGGCAGGCACAGCCACCACCTGATCCCAAAGCGGGCCAAAGCCGCTCGCCATGCCCACAGCCCCATAACAGACCAGGGCAATCGCCAACGCCGACGCGGCCAGCACCGCCATATCTGACGCGGCGGCGCGCGCCGTGGCCGGTGGCTTGCCGCCCGCCGCAACACTCCACAGGTGGAACAGGGTCAGCGCCG
>CAZYQJ010000938.1:0-2037 GCA_964649925.1 uncultured Litorilinea sp. | reverse complement strand
CAGCCGCCAGGCTCAACGCCTGCACCGCTTCCAGGTCAAAGACCGTCACGGTCACATCATGGCGCACCGCTTCGGCCATCTGCCAGCTAGGCGTATAGCCCAACACCAACACCGGCGCGCTGATTCCGGCCTGGCGCAGTTCCAACGCCTCAGAGAGCGTCGCCACCGCGCAGCCTTCTGCGCCCGCGGCCAGCGCCGTCTGCGCCACCATCACCGCGCCATGCCCATAGGCATTGGCCTTGACTACAGCCGTCAAGCGGCAGCCAGGGGCCAGCCGCCGCCGGATCTGCTGCACATTGTTAGCAAGCGCGTCCAGGTCTACCTCAATCCACGTAGGCCGGATCGCCGCCACCGTCTCGGTTTGTTCGATCATACTTGCCATCTCCACCCCAACCGTGCAGCCAGGTCTGTCCATTCCGCCAGCGTCAGACCGGCCATGCCCGGCACAATACCAGGCTTGGCTGTGCCGTGGTAGTCGCTGCCCCCGGTCTGGATCAGCCCCAGTTCGGAAGCCAAAGAGCGGTAATGGGCGACCAACTGCGCCACCTCCTGGGCGGAAGCGCCGTAATGCCCGCGGTTGTGGGCATAGGTATAGGAAACCTCCAGCCCGTCCAGCCCCATCGCTTGCAGCCGCCGCACCGCGCCGTCCACATCGCGCACGCGTGTGTAACTGCCGGGGTGCGCCAGAACGGCAATGCCGCCCGCGGTGTGGGCCAGCGCGATCGCGTCCGCCACGCTCAGGCTAAAGCGGCGCGCGACATAGGTCGAATGCGGTGCGTCGGGCGATAGGTACTGGTCAAAGACGTCTTGCAGCGAACTGAAATGCTGCGGGTTGCGCGCCAATGCCTCCTGTGCGATATGCAGGCGGCCTGGCACACCTCCTGCCCGCGCCAGCACCCCCTCCAC
This sequence comes from uncultured Litorilinea sp., assembly GCA_964649925.1. Lineage (GTDB taxonomy): Bacteria > Chloroflexota > Anaerolineae > Caldilineales > Caldilineaceae > QEUY01. The sequence goes on along the minus strand of CAZYQJ010000938.1, from coordinate 1,131 downwards.
CGGCACATCGATACCGTAGCTTTGCAACCGTTCGATCTGGCGCACCTTCTGGTCGATCCGGCTTTCCCGCACGCGCTGTAAGACAGCCGTCAACTCGGCATGGTGCGGATCGATGCCATAGGCCAGGATGTTGATGTCGAGCAAATCATTCTCTGGATCGCTGCGCGTGCTGAATTCAAGTGCGGGTAAAATCCAGACGCCTTGCTGCCGCCCGGCCTCCGACGCTGCGTCCACACCCTGCACCGTATCATGGTCGGTCAGTGCCAGCACACAAATACCTAACGCCGCGGCCCGGGTGACAAGTTCCTGCGGCGTATCGGTTCCATCCGAACAGGTGCTGTGGACCTGGAGATCGACGGGATAGCGTGCGCCTTCAGACATCATGCACCTGCTACCGATTCCTGGTTAAGCCGCCAACGGCCCTCACCGTCCGCGCCCCAGGCAATGAGTTTGTGCGGCGTCATCTCGATCACCATCGAGTATTCAGCGTCGGTGGCGATATCCCAGTTGTATTTGGCGACAAAGAGCGGCTGCACCTCCGCCTTCACTTCGGGTGCGGTGCGCGCCGTCCCCTCCAGGATCACCACGTTCACGGGGTCGGGCAGCGCCACGCTCACCGACGGGTTGGTCTGGATGTTGCGCGCCCGCACCGAAGTCGCTTGCGTCACCACATAGACGCGCTGGTTGTGCCACACATACCAAACCGGCGCGAGATGGGCGCGGCCATCGGCGCGCACCGAGCTAAACCAACAGGTTTCCGCTTGAGCCAGTTTCTCGAAAATTCGCGCCGGAGGGCGCTTGCGCTGTGCCATTAGCCTGCTCCTTCATGATCGACGGAATGGCCTTGGGACGGCCCCTTCGCATGATACACCACACGCTGCATTTGCCGAAGCGTGCAGCGGCCATCGCCAAGTCGCCACATGGCCGCACAGACGACGGAAAAACTTGCGCGGCATGGTATACTACACGCCAGAACGGTCAATTGCAGGGAGAGAGCATGAACAGCCAATCTACAAACAGCCACGACGGCAGTAAGTATATTTTTGTGACCGGCGGCGTGTTGTCCGGCCTGGGCAAAGGCGTCACCGTCGCCTCGATTGGGCGTATTCTCAAGGCGCGCGGGATCCGCGT
>CAZYQJ010000937.1:0-2042 GCA_964649925.1 uncultured Litorilinea sp. | reverse complement strand
GCCCCAGGATGACCAGGCGCACCGCGTCCTCGTCCGGCACATCAGCGCTCTACGTGGGCGCGGCATGCACCGCGGCGAAGTCGCCCCGCTGCCGGTCGGCGCGCAGGCGGCGCTTCAGTTCCTCCCACACATCGGCAATGTCCATCTGCCCGGCCCGGTCCTGCGCCAGCCGCGTCACGCTGGCCTGGGTGCTGTACCAATAGCGGCTGCGGTCCACATAGAGATGCATGGCGCTGTCGGTCAACCGGCGCAGGGCATCGCCAAAGGTGGCGACCGTCTCCCCCGGCTGCGCGCAGCCCAGTTTGATGCTGCGCACGTCGACGCCTGGGTTGCTGGTGTGCAGCGTGGGCGCTGACCCCATGTAAATCGTGCGCGCCACGCGACGGCAGGCCGAGTAGCGGCCAAAGTTGGGGTTCTCGCGGTCGAGGCTGAGCGGCAGCGAGGCTGGCCCATCGACATCGCGCTCGATGACCGGCACCCAGTTGTCGTCCAGATAGCGGGTCAGTTCCTCGCGCACGTTTGAGTCGTCAATCGGCACCGACGCCGGGAGGATAAGCAGGCTGCTGTCGTTGCGTTCCCACAGGGCATGGATGACCGCTGCCATCAGGCGCAGCACGCCGCGCGTGCGCTGGAAGCGCTCCAGGCTCGACCAGTCAGAGTAGAGCCGGTCAAATAGCTCGGGGTGAATGGGGTAGGCATCGCGCATGCGCCGCTCATAGGCCGCTTCACGCGTGTGCTCGGGGAACTCCTGTGCCTGTTCGCGATAGAGCCGGGAGAAGTAGGCGATGACACTGTCGCGTTGCCGGAAGATGGCCGGGTCGGTGACCGGCTGGAACAGACGCCGCCGCACAATCTCAAAGCTTTCCTCCGCGCTGGCGGGCCGCCAGGGTGAATCGACGCGGCCGATGGCGTTGCGCAGCCGGTTCAATGCCTCGCGCCCGCGTTCGCCGCCCACCTCGATATCCGATGCGGGCAGACTGACGACCAGCAGCGTTTGGTTGGCGGCCTTGGCTGCCTCGGTCAGCGTCTGGGCAAAGGTGAAATGGGTGTCGAAACTGCCGCCGGGCAGCGTGACATCCTCGTGAAGCTGGCGCGCATAGGCCACCCACTCGTCAATCAGCACAAGGCAGGGCGCATAGCGGTTGAACAACTCGCGCAGGGTGTCGCCGGGGTTGGTGGCCGTCTCGTCGGCCTCGCGCACCATCTCATAGCCTTCACGTTCGCCCAACTGCCAGGCGATTTCGCCCCAGAGCGTGCGCACCTGCGTGCCGTCAGGCTTGACCGCGGGCTGGCCCGGCGAAATCTTGTTGCCGACGAGGACGACCCGGCGCACCTCGGCGGGCGGCGCGGCCCCCGCTTCTTCCATCACCGGCTCCAGACCGGCCAGCCGCGTCGGCTCGATGCCGGAGAAGAGGTGATAGAGCGCGAGCATGGAGTGCGTCTTGCCGCCGCCAAAGTTGGTCTGTAGCTGCACGATGGGGTTGCCCCCCTGGCCGTTGACGCGGCGCAGCGCATCGACCAGCAGCCGGTGGAGGCCGTCGGTCAAGAAGGTGCGGCTGAAGAACTCGACGGGGTCGCGGTACTCGCTCGCGCCTTCGCCCAGATAGACCTGCCACAGATCGGCGGCAAATTCGGCCTGTTGATAGCGGCCCGAAGCCACGTCGGGGTGCGGGGTCGCCAGGTCTCGCCAGGGACGCAGCCCGCTGCGGGTCTGGCTCTCGATGGGCGCGACGGCCGCCTTGCGCCGCTCGCTGCGCATCTGTTCCTCGAAGCGCAGCCGCAGCAACTCCTGCCGCATGCGCCCCACGGGCTGGGCCTCGGGGGCCGATATGGCCGTCAACAGGCGCGCGGCGCTGTCCAGCGCACGGTCTGTGTCGTCGGTGGAGAACTGCTTTTGGTGCGCCCAGTCGTTGCGTACGTTGCGCAGTTCGCTCACCAGGCTGCGCTCGGCATGGCCCAGCGTCTTGCTGAAGACCGTGTTCCACTGGTCCCACATCAGCACCAACAGCGCATGCACGTCAAAGTGCGGGTCGTCGGGGTCA
>CAZYQJ010000936.1:0-2043 GCA_964649925.1 uncultured Litorilinea sp. | reverse complement strand
AGATGCGGTGACGCGGCGGTTACAAAGTGGTCACAAAAAAGGGGTTTTGCATCATCTCATACCTGCGGATGGCAGCTTTTATCTGCCCTGATCCCCGGCGCACAGTAAAGATCACGGGAACAATCCCCCCGACGCGCACGTCAGCAGTAGGCAGTTGTGGCACAGTGTCACAACTGCCTGCGATCGATCGATGCAAAGGAACCTGCTGATGAACGTGGTGCGCCCTATGATCATGTTGTTATGCCTGAAGCTCGGAGTGGGCTGCGCTGCACCGGCCCCGTCCCCACCCCCCGTACCCGTCCAGCCTGACGCTACCGCCAGCGCACAGGAGGCCGCACCCACCCCAGTGCTGCCCACCCCGGAGCCGCTCGCGGCCACGGCGACACCGGCGCTTGACCTGGCCGCGATCTGCCCGGACGAAACCGAGGGTGCGGCCCGCTATGCCAGCCCTGACAACGGTTTTTGTATGCTCTACCCACCAGGCCTGGAACTGCGCGCCGATCAAATTCGGCCCGACACCGTGATCCACCTGGCCGGATCGCTTGCCGATCCCAACGCCATCGAGACCGTGCGCGTCAATCTGAGCATCGCCTACAACGGCCCGGCGGACGGGCTGGACAGCGCCCAATATGCCGCCACCTGGCTTGAGCGCAACCTGCCGGGCACGGACCTGCCGCAAGAACCCGCCACCATCGGCGGCCACCCGGCAGTCATTGTCCAAGACCTGCCCAGCATGGTGGCCCAGCGTGTGGCCTTTGTGGTGGCGAACGGGCACAAATACCAGATCGGGCTGCAGCCACAGCCCCAGAACGTGCCCCAACTCGAACAGGAGGCCACGCTCGCCTGGGAAACCGTCACCCAATCCATCGTCTTCTTTCCCCCGCAAGCCGAGCGGCCCGTGGTGCGCGCTGAAGACGTCTGTCCCGCCGAAACCGCCGATACCCGCCGCGTCGTCGACCAGGTCGGGGGCTACTGCCTTCTCTATCCCGCCGACTTCGAGTCCAGCCCTACGCTCCCCGGCGCGCTGGTGGGTGGGCCGGAACTTGGCCCCTTCGAGGGGTTTGACAGCGTGCGCGCCTCACTCACGGTCGGCACCTATGACACCAGTGGCCAGACGCTCGAACAGCTTCTGCAGCCGATGAGCGATCAGATCGACCCGACCTCGGTCGTCAGCACGACCATCGGCGGCCACCCTGCCGTGGTCTACGACTTTACCGGCGGCCCCTGGCGGCAGCGCAACGCCTTGATCTGGGTGGACGGCAGCATCTACACCTTTGTCGCCCAGCCGTGGGACCCGGATCGCTTTCCGCAGGCGCTGCCCGATGTCGAGCGCATCTGGCGCACGGCGAGCGAGACGATCGCGTTCTTCGACAAGTGGCGCTGAGGCCAATCAAGCGTTAAGCGGATATTGCTTACTTGACAAGCCTCGTGATCTGCATCAAAATATAACCATTTGGTTATAAATTTTTCTCGGACACGTATGCCATGACGCGACCTGACCCGTACCACGCCATCGCCGACCGCAACCGGCGCATCATCCTCGACCTGCTGCAAGCCAAAGGGCCGCTGCGCGCCGGGGACATTGTGGCCTGTCTGCCCCACATCAGCCAGCCCGCGGTGAGCAAGCACCTGCGGATGCTGCGGGCAGCGCAGCTTGTCTACGACGTGCCGGAAGGTCGTGAACGCTGGTACTATCTCAACCCCGCGCCGCTGCGCGAGGTCGCCCAGTGGCTCCAGCACTATGAAGCGGTGTGGGACCAGCGGCTGCAAACCCTCAAGCGGCTGGTCGAGCAGCAGTCCCCCGCCAGCGGATCGTCTATGGAACTGCCGTCACACAAAGGAGAAAGCGATGTCTGACACCCTCATCCGTCGCGAGGTCGAGATGGATGCGCCTGTTGACCAGGTGTGGCCGTATCTGGCGACCGAGGCTGGGCTGCGCCAGTGGTGGGGCAACGAGATCAGCCTGGAGCCAAAGCCCGGGGGGCGCTGCGCCGAACGCACGATCATCGGCGGCAGAGAGGTCACCCAGGAAGGGGTGGTCAC
>CAZYQJ010000935.1:1573-2044 GCA_964649925.1 uncultured Litorilinea sp. | reverse complement strand
ACCGCTCGCAGCCTGATGGTTCCATCGCTGCAATTGTCTGATCAGGTCGTGGTTGCGCGCCAGGCCAAAATCACCGATAATCCTGCCTATCTCCTGGCCTGAACTACGACTGTCCATCGATTGCCTGCGGCTGCATGTCTCCCCCATGCCGTGCCCGCATGCAATCGATCTGCGGAGGTCTGATGCAAGATCGCAATCTCGCCCGTCGAATTGAACTGCTCAAATCGTTTCCCGTTTTCCGCCACCTGCGCGAGTCTGAGCTGGCCGCCCTCGTCGAGGATGTTCGCCTGCGCGAGTACGAAAAAGACGAGATCATCTTTCGCCAGGGCGACGAGAGCCGGGAGGTCTACTTTGTCCTCAAGGGGATGGTTCGCATCTACCGGATCAGCCCGGGCGGCGATGAAACGTCCATCGACCTCTTCTCCACCAACGACATCATCGGCGAACTAGCAGCGCTCGACCACCAACCCC
>CAZYQJ010000935.1:0-1563 GCA_964649925.1 uncultured Litorilinea sp. | reverse complement strand
AGCGGTCAGCCCCGTCTCCCTCCTACTCATGTCCCAGGAACGCTTTCTGGATCATGTGCGCGCGATGCCCGATCTCGCGCTCGACCTGGCGCGCCTGCTCGCCCAGAAGCTGCGCTGGACTGCCGCCTTTGCCGAGTCAGTCGCCCAGTTTGATGCCGCGGGCCGCCTCCTGCACTTTATTCTGCTCTACAATGCCCGCTATGGCCGCGAACTGGAGCCAGGGATTAAATACGAACTGGACCTGGCCGTCAACCAGAGCGACCTGGCTTCGATGGTGGGCGCGCGGCGCGAGTGGGTCAACCGCATCCTGGCCGACTGGCGCAAACGCGGCCTGCTCGAATTTGACCGCGGCGTGATCACCATTCTCGACCTGCCACGCGTGATTGCCGAACGGGACAGCCGCACCGAGGCCAATGTCCGTTCCGGAACCTGGTAAGGAGGGATCAGACGTGCGGATCGCCGCACTGGCTGTGCGCCAACGTACACCCCCCTTGTGATCTTGACCCTAGCTGCCGGTTCTCAACACTCCTAGATTCAACTGCAGCCGGGAACCTGGCAGCGCCGCTCGCCGCTGGAATCGGACACCACGGAGGAACCCATGACCACACATCGTTTTACTTTGCGAACGGCACAGACCATTCTCATGTTTACCCTGGCCCTAATCGCCCTGCCTAGCCTGCACCCGGTCAGCGCCTCCACACACGACACGGACGCAGCCACAGCGACGATCACGCTTACCCCCGCGGCCGATAGCTCAATCACTCAACAATTCCACGCGAACAATACAGGAAATGCCGCTATCCTGCGCGTGGTGAGCCCAGCACTCACCGATTTTGAGGTGTCCAGCCTGCTGCGTTTCGACCTGTCGGGCATCCCTGCAGGCGCGATCATAACCAAGGCCGAGTTACACCTCTACCAACAAGCCCCTGCCGACACGCCCTGGACGATCAATATCGAACGCGTCCTCTCCCCCTGGCAGGAGGACACTGTCACCTGGGATACCCAACCCGATACGACCCTCGTCTACAGCGGTCTCTCCGTCCCGGCTGGAGCCGATCAGCGTGTGGCCTTTGACGTCACAACTTTGGTGCAGGGGTGGGTGCATACGCCCAATCCCTTGACGAATTTTGGCCTTCTCCTTGCGCCCGGCGATGCCCCCAACCGCCGCGACTTCGCCTCAGCAGAGACAGATACCCCCCCTGAACTCCAGATCGAGTATACACCGCCACCCAGCCTGGTCACCGTCCCCCAGAGCGCCAACGCGCCAAAAGAGGATGGCATCTGCAGCCCTGCCGACTACAGCGGCGCATCCGTCTATCAATACGGCGACGTGGACGGCAGCGTCCAGTCCATCTACCTGTTCCACACCTCTGATGCGCTCTACGTCTGCGTCACCGGCGCGCGCACGATCAACCTATTTCCAGGCCGCTTCTTTGGCCTCTATCTAGACACCGACCGATCCCAGGATGAAGACGGCAGCCAGGTTCCCAATGCCGACGACTTCAGCCTGCGCATCACCGTGGCCGACCCCATTGCCTCCACGCTGCGGGGAACCGGCGAACC
>CAZYQJ010000934.1:0-2045 GCA_964649925.1 uncultured Litorilinea sp. | reverse complement strand
TGCAACCCGCCGTCGTTTTTCAGGCGCAGGTCAACCAGGCCGGATTTGCCTATCCGCTGGCCGAGGTCACATTCGACGGCGTGACCACGGGCAGTTATGACCTGATCACTACCGGCATGACCGTCCTGTTTGGCACGGCGCTAGGGCTGGACGATTTGGGCCGCCAGCGCATCCGCAAGCCTGCCACGAGCGACACGATCTATATCGGACGATCCAGCCGCGGCACACGCGACGGCGAGGTTGATCTCCAGGACGACGCCCATATCACCGTGCTAAACGATTACCGCGTCTGGCCCAAAATCCCGCAGATGCCGGTGATAGACGGGCAGGATTTGACTACCTACAAAGACCACGATATCGCCGTTGGCGATTACACCACTACCCCGCCGCCCGTCGCCAACATCGGGCCTGGCTACGCAGGCACGATTGACCCCGACACGCAGGTGATCACCGTCGAGTTTGACGCCAGCCACAGTTGGGCCGTGGCCGACGGCGCAACCATCACCGGCTACCAGTGGTTCATGTACGACGGCACGATTACGGTAGGGACAGACACCGACGCCGCCGTTACGGCCACGTTTCCGGCAGGTTTTAGGTGGATCGCTCTGACGGTTGAGGATTCGAACGGCCTGACGCACACGGCGCGCTGCCCCATCTACGCGCGTGACCCCAACAATGACACCTCGATAGAGGCGTTTGAGATCACGCGCCACCGCATCACACCGCAGGGCCAGGAGATCGAGGTGCGCGTGCTGGAGGATATCCCCGCCGCCACCTATCCAGATGGGACACTTGTTCTACTCTGGGATGACGACGCCGTAACGGCAGGGCGCAGCCACATGTGGTTTATTGGCTGGCACCACACCGACCCGGCGCAGATAACGGGCGGGCGGCTGGGGCTGCGCCGCGACACGACCCTAGAACTGCGCGATGTGGCGGGCAAACTGGACAGCCTGCCCGGCTTTCCCCAGGTGCTGTACGCAGACAGCCTGCGCGATAGCGACACGCACCCGGCCATCACCTGGGAGTACATGGTCAATCCTACGGTCAAAAAATACCTGCACTACCTGCTGCACTGGCACTCGACGGCGCTGGACCTGGCTGATTTCCGCTTCCGCGGTTCAACCGCTGACGACGACTACCCGTTTCTGGCGCTGGAGAGCGGCGGCGCGTCGCTCTATGACCAGGTCGCCAGCCGCGCCCAGCAACTCACGCCCGATCACCTGCTGACCTGCACGCGGCGGGGCGAACTGGCCGTCTGGCCTGACCCGATGCTGCTCGACCCCGCAGACCGCACCGAGTCGTTCCAGGGCGAAATCCTGGAGGACGACTACACCGACATCCGCTATACCCACCAGCGCCCGCCGCGCGTCTACTGGCTGCGCGCCGGGGCCATCCTCAGCCAGAGCGTGCCCACCTACAACCCCGACGGCAGCTTGTATATTCCCACCGTCTTTTGCGTTGCGCCGGGCGAGGCTCCTGGCACAGGCGAAGTGCAGCAGGAAGAGAACGAACGTCTGGCGCTCAGCCAGGAGGCGCTCAACCGCACCATCGGGCACAAATATGCCCGGCTGAATGCGCCGCAGGCCCGTTTCAGCGTCACGCTGGCCGACTCGGACGATAGGAGCCTGGAACCCGCTGACCTGGAATGGGTGTGGCTGGGGCTGAACGCCAACGTCGCGGCGCAGCGCGGGCTGTCGTTTTTGACGATGGCGGGCACGATCCCCGTGTTCCAGGAGCGTGGGCTGGTACATTCGATTGACATTCGCTATGACCACCGGCGTGAGGGGCTGGTGCGGACGGTGACGTTTGAGTGGGAGCGCGAGGTATCGGGGCCGCCCGCCGTGACCGTACTGCCGCCGGTGAGCGTGACGCAGCCGGGCACGGGGCTACCGGACGACTATTGGGACACCAACCCCGGCGAGGTGGTGCTGGCCGACCCCGCCGACCCCTTCTACGGCGACATGCGCGCCTACATCCTATGGGACGGCGCGCATGTGTTCCGCACCTGGAATATTCGCGACGAGACACCAGTGTGGGAGCTG
>CAZYQJ010000933.1:0-2050 GCA_964649925.1 uncultured Litorilinea sp. | reverse complement strand
AAAGATCGCCAGCAGCGCGGTGATGATCGACCCGACCCATTCGCCCGTGGCGACGGTGAAATTGCCAACGCCCAGCGTCGTGACGGAGGAGAGGCTGCGCGCCAATACGGTCCCGGTCTGGATCAAGCCTGCGGTGCCACCGCCCGCGATGATGGCGAGCGTCCAGGTGAGCAGCGGGGACAGGTCGGCGATGACCGCGGCTGAGACGATCACACCGGCCACAGCCGCGGCGGGCGTGGCGACGCTGTCGAGGGCATTGTCCAGCCAGGGGACGTAATAGGCCGCAATCTCCAGGATGCTGGCGGTTGCGAACACCAGCAGGGCCGGGTAACTTCCAATCCAAGACCACCCGTCACCCAGTTGCAGGTTGCCGGTGAGGGCGGCGACGCTCATAACCAGAAAGGGCACAAAGATGCGAAAGCCCGCGGCGGCGCTGAGGCCGATGCCTAGCGCCAGGCTCAGCAAGATGTTGAGCGCAACCGTTAGTTCCTGTTCCATGAAACCTCCTTACCCGTCCCGCCAGAGCGGGCCAGGGTCGAACCCATTCTCCAAGAGCCACTCCATGCTTGGCCCCGGCCACTGGACGCGTCGCAGGTTGACGCGCCCTTCGGCGTCAAAGTGAATGCCCTCGGCTTCGAGCCGGGCGCGCTGTTCGACGGCCCCTCCGCCATCGGCGCGCAGGCTGATCTTGCCTTGTGCGTTGATGACGCGATGCCAGGGCACGTTGCTGCCAGGCGGCACAGCCGCCATCGCATAGCCGACCATGCGCGGGGTGCAGTCGCCCACAATGGCCGCGATCTGGCCGTAGGTGGCGACGCGACCCGGCGGGATCTGACGCACTACTGCATAAATACGCAAATGGAGCGGGCTGTGTTGCATAGCGGTTTCGGCAGGTGGTTGGTCACTCATAGGCTGTAGGGTGTGTAGTGACAGTTCTGGCAACAGACGACGCAAGATCGGCTAGCAGACGATGCCAGTCAGCCTGCGTCCCCTCCCAGCGCAGCAGGTGCGTATGGCGAGGGTGGTCGGTTGCGCCGAGACCGGGGGCAGCAGGCTGCACGGCGGGCATGGCTTCGATCTGTTCCGCCACCGGCTGCTCGATGGGCAATGGCGAGGGCAGCAGGATGATCTGTGCAACGTCACACACAAGTTCATCCAGCAGGTAATCGATGTGCCAGTGCAGCCGCTTGGGGGCTGGTGCGGCCAGGTGCATCCCCTGGCGGCTGACAAATGCCTGCCATTGATCCCACAACCGCTGCGGCGGACGCTGCGCTGTTCGCTGCAGGTGGCGGGTCACACGTTTGATCAGCGGTGCATGGCGTTCGGCGCCTTGGGCAGAGCCGATGTATAGATAGTCCCCCGCGGCAAGGGGAATCGGTCTGCCCCCTGCAAAACGGCCAAAGCGCAGGCGCAACCCTGCGGAGAGGACGATTCGGAGCAGATAGGCCCCAGACCACGCCCCTGCGCCGATGACCAGGATAGGCGAATCAGGCTGCATGGCAGGCTGGATCTCCGGTCCCACCAGGACAGCCCATCGGAACCGCGGGCTGTCCTGGTGCAGACGCTTATCTACAGATTGGCAAATCCGTCGAGCAGCCGCGCGATGTGGCGCGCGCCGTTCAGAAAGTCGGCGATGCGGATATTCTCGTCGGGCGCATGGCCGTTGGAATGGGAGTAGCCCACCCCCGCATGGACGACGGGAATGTCGCCTAACGGGCCGGAGAAGGCATAGGCCGGGCTGCTGCCGCCGCCCAGCGGTACGGGCGGCCTGGGGGCCACGCCATAGACTTCTTCTGCCGTGGTATGGGTCAGCCGCACCAACGGGTCATCCTCGGATGCCTTGAAGGGCCACATCATGCCGTGAGCCTTGATCTTTACATCGTCAAAGCCCTGGGCATCCAGGTGCTTGCGCAACAGTTCGAGAATCTCTTCCGGATTTTGGTCGGGGACGAGCCGGAAGTCGATCTTGGCGGATGCCTGGGCCGGAACGATGGTCTTGGTTCCGGATCCCTGCCAGCCGGTGGTGATGCCCTGGATATTGCAGGTCGGT
>CAZYQJ010000932.1:0-2050 GCA_964649925.1 uncultured Litorilinea sp. | reverse complement strand
GCAAGGCGGTGACGTGGGTGACGCAAAAGGCGGTTGAGTTGCTTGGCCCGCTGGGCTACACCACCGAAACACTGGTCGAGAAGTGGATGCGCGACGCCAAGATCAACGACATCTACGAGGGCACGGGGCAGATCAACACGCTGATCGTCGCCCGTGAGATCCTCGGCTACACGCGCGCTGAACTGAAGTAGTGAGATAGGGAGTAGGGGCAGAGCGGACGATGGAATCAGAAGAAGGGAGTAGGGAATAGGCAGTAGGGAGTAGGGACCAGAATCAGAATAATCGTCCACTCTGCCCCCTACTCCCTATCTCACTACTCCCTACCTCCCTATTTGAACAGCATGGGCAGATAATTGCCGCAAGAATCGGGCAGGCCGTTCTCGTCCAGGTCCACTGGGCCGCACTTCGTACCGGTCACAACGGTGGATTCCTCGAAGATGCCATCCCCGTCCTTGTCCAATTCTGACAGCAGTTGCGACCCATCGGGCCAGTAGGCGACGGTCGTGCGGTGTGTCGCGCCGTTGGGCACCTGGAAGGGGCCGAAACGCCAAGTGCCCGCCGCCTCGACGTGTTCCCGGGTATCCAGGCTGTCCACGTACAGATAGTGCGTGGTCGTGTAGCCGGTGTGGTTGTCATACTCGGCGGACTTGGCCGCGCGCTGAGCGGTGAATTCGAGCTGGCCGCCGCCCGGCGTTTCCAACCCAGCCCACCGGAACATCAGCCGCTGCTGCGGCCCCAAGTCCATTCCCAATTTGGGGATAAAGTGGCCGGACGCGCTTTCGGGCTGGTAGCGCAGGCCGTTGACCAGGTTGGCCTCGGTCTTCACCCCCAACTGGTCTTGACTGCCAGCCGGTGCATCAAAGACCTGCAACTGCACCGCGTTGCCTCCCTGCCCCGTATGGAACAGATAGTCCCCGCCCCGCGTGTTGACCTGGACATGGGACACCGTGGCGTCAGCGACAGGGACGAAGAGCGGGATGTTATGGCTGGTGGTGAGCGCACCCATCGGGGCAAAGGGCGTCGCGCCTGGGATCTCGTCCACAAAGGTACCGTCCTCCTGCCAACCCCAGCGTTGCCCCCCGGCTGTGCTGTAGAGCGCGTCTGCATCGCCAAAGACCAGGTTCATGACGATGCCTGGGATATCGAGCGGCATGGTGCGTTCGCCCCGCCACACGTCGAGGTCGATGGCGAACAGGCCTGACCCGCTGAAGGAGGCGGAACTGCTGTAGGTGTTGGATGCGATGTCCACATCAATGTATTTGCCCACGGCCAGCGGGTGGTTGTTGTCATAGATGTGAATGCGGTTGCCATCGGTAGCATAAGGCGTGACCGCATGGCCGCCGTCGATCTTCGTCATGCTCGCCACAAAACGATGCGGAGCGGTACGAACGGTATAGAGCCGTTGTTCGGGGTCGCCGCTGAAGCCGTCAAGCTGGTTCAACGCCTCATAGATAAACTCGCCGCTGGTCTGCACGCCATGGTTCATGCGGATGTACGCCCACAAGTTCCCTGGTTTCGGCGGACCCGTCACCTTGCTGATCGAGTCGTAGTTCCACTTGGCGGGCGCGCCGCGATCTCGGATGCCCGCAGGGAAGTAGGCAGTGCTGCTGTAGTTCCCGATGTTCAGATAGCCGTGATAGAAGAGCAGGCTGGTAGAGGACATGCCCACGCAGCTTCCTCCGCTCTCGTTGATCCAGATCTTGAAGACCGGATACCAGATTGTCCAGTAGAGCGGGTCGGGAACATGGGTGAGGCACAGCCCGAACGCACCGACACAGAGATAGGCATTGTGCCCATAGACGGCCAGGAACTCGTCCAGCGACGCGTCCTGGGGTTCATTCTTAAAACCAAAGCCGTAGATCAGCGGATATTCGGGGGCGCGCAGTTTGAACGACCCGGAGACGCTGTGGCCGTTGATATTGATCGGTCGCTGCCACTTATCCTGCACGACCCATCGCCAGTTGGCGCTCAGGGTATTGACAATGGGCCCGTTGTTCTGGCGCGGAACCGTTCTATCCAGCAAGGGGATCTGCACCATCATGGACTTCAT
>CAZYQJ010000931.1:0-2059 GCA_964649925.1 uncultured Litorilinea sp. | reverse complement strand
CTAATACCTAACAGTACATCGCCGGGACGGCCATAGCCGTAGACCTGTGTGCGCGCCCGCCCCGATTCTCTCGCTGCGTCTTGCGCCATTCTGGCACCCGTTCATGGCAGAATGCCACAATCATCGAGTACACTGCCATAGGGCGACCTCCGGTGGGATGCTTTTGTGGTGAAAACAACTTCCACCGCAGGTCGTCTCTTGTCTACTTCACATCCTTCTCTACTTCAAATTGGGTAACCGCAAACAGAAAACTGTGTTGACAACTGCGCAAAAGTTGAAGTAAAGTAGGGAACCTTCGATGCTCCCATCACCGCACCTGTAGTCTCCTCGGCAGTTTCTGTTCCGCTCTCTCCAACCGTTCCGCTTGGCCCTTTGGCAATGCCCCATCGACGTCGCGACTCCGGCAGTCCGTAGCGCACCGGCCTTGTACAGAGTCAGTGAAAACAAGCGCAGGTGGGCACACCCCTCATCACTAGTTCGCCGCCCACAGCGACGCCTTGCTCGTGTGTTCCCCCACATGTTTGAGGAGGTTCCATGTCCCATCTCTCGCCCCTGATCCGTTTATGGTTGATTGCTGCGCTCCTGCTCGGTCAGGCCGTGGTGTGGCAACCGGCGCCTGCCCAGGCGAGGCCAATCAGCCGTCCACCGAACGACGACACGGCCCTCCGCACGCCGCTGCTGGTTGTGACCCCGAGCCAGGCTGCGCCCGGCGCGGAACTGCGCATCGCCGGCGCGGGCTTCAACCCCAACAGCACCCTCTTTGTGCGAATACCGGCCCGAACCGGCGGCCACCTCCTGGGTGAAGTGACGACAGATGCTCAGGGTCTGTGGCGCGGGCGTTACCTTGCGCCGGACCTACCCGCAGCAGACTACCAAGTACAAGCGCTTTCAGTGGATGAAGAACTGCTGTCGGCCGCGCCGCTTGCCATCCTGCCTGCGCTGGGGCTGTCGCTCGACCCCGCGAGCGGCCTACCGGGCACAACCATCCAGTACACCGTCACCAACGCGCGCCCGGGTACGCTGCGTATCGTCTTCGGTGGCGTCCCGGTTGTCTATGACACCCCGATTGGCGCTGGGAGCGTGACCGGCAGCTTTATCGTGCCCCAGCCAGTGAATGCAGGTGGGGCCGAGGCCAGCGCCGTTGAGGCCGATGTGACGGTGGAGGCGAACAACTTTGTGGCGGGCCAGCAGAGCGGCCGCGCCGCCCGCTCCTTCAATCGCGGTGCGCCGCCCGCCCCGCCCACCTATAGGTTCCAGAATGTTCGGCTTTCCCAGACAAACCTGGCACCGGGCGACCTGTTCACAATCAGCGGGCGCGTCGATCCGCCGCCCGTGGGAGCGCTCGACACCTATCAACTGCATGTGCTCTTCCGCCATGAATCAGGCAAGACGATCCCGATTGGCCTGAGCGCCGATCTGCAGATCGACGGCAGCTTTGAGGCGTCAGCGGTCTGGCCGAGCCTGCTGCGCGGCATGCCGAGCAGCCATGGCGGTGAAGTGGGGGTGGTGCTCTCGTCCGCCAGCTCCGGTGTGGCCAACAGCAGCTATATGCCGGCCATCAAGCCGGGGCCGCCGGTCCTGCGCATCCAGGTCATCGGCGTGGATGGTCGCACCAAGACGGCCATCCAGGATGCGGTGGTGCGCGCCTACCTGGATGTGCCGCTGCCGCCGCTGCTGCCGGACGAAGAAGAGAGCGCTGGGGTACATACAAGCCACCTCTATAGCCTGGGCGACCACCAGTTATCGGTCTATCTGCCCCAAGGGCCTTCGGACCCATTTGCCTGCAAAACGACTGACACTTATGGGCGCACGGACGCCAACGGCATCTTCACGCCTAAGCTGGATTGGGAACTGTCCACCTTCTACACCGGTCAAAACTACCTCTTTAACGGACTCGAGTATGTGTCATTTCCCCAGGAAATTCCCAAGCTGCTCGATATCCCCATTCAGGTCAATGCGGGATGGCAGGGCTACGGCAGGATCAAGGCAGACGGAGGGACGGACGAAACCCTACATTTGCTCTATAACCGGGAGCTCAACCGTTTCTATGATCCAGATA
>CAZYQJ010000930.1:0-2062 GCA_964649925.1 uncultured Litorilinea sp. | reverse complement strand
CGTTACCCGCTGCGCCCGCTGGATCGGACCCGGTGGCGGATCAGGTGCTGGCGTTGGTGGCGGAAAAGACCGGCTATCCGTCCGACATGCTCGACCTGGATCTGGACCTGGAAGCCGATCTGGGGATCGATACGGTCAAGCAGGCCGAGACCTTTGCGGCGATCCGCGAGGCATTTGCGATCCCCCCGCAAGAAGGCCTGAACCTGCGCGATTACCCGACGCTGGCCGCAGTGATCCAGTTTGTACACGACATGCGTCCCGACCTGGCGGCAGAGACGCCCGCCACAGCCGAAGCCGTTATACCCGCGCCGGATCCGGTGGATCTGCCCGCTGCACCGCCCGCTGCGGCGGAGACCCACGACCCGGTGGCAACGCAGGTGCTCGCCATCGTCGCCGAAAAGACCGGCTATCCGGTCGATATGCTGGCACTCGACCTGGACCTTGAGGCCGACCTAGGCATCGACACGGTGAAACAGGCGGAGACCTTTGCCACGATTCGCGAGCGTTTTGATATCCCGCAGCAGGAGGGCTTGAACCTGCGCGACTATCCGACCCTGGCCGCGGTCATCGACTTTGTACGCACGATGCGCCCCGACCTGGGGACACCCACGCCGCCCCCGGCCCCAACACCTGTCTCTGCCCCCGTGCCGGAGCATACGCCCGCCCAGGGTGCTGACGACCCGGTGGCGGCGCAGGTCCTTGCCA
The DNA here is from genome assembly GCA_964649925.1 of uncultured Litorilinea sp. GTDB lineage: Bacteria > Chloroflexota > Anaerolineae > Caldilineales > Caldilineaceae > QEUY01. The sequence goes on along the minus strand of CAZYQJ010000930.1, from coordinate 1,357 downwards.
TCGTCGCCGAAAAGACGGGCTACTCTACCGATATGTTGGAACTCGACCTCGACTTGGAAGCGGATTTGGGCATCGATACCGTGAAGCAGGCCGAAACCTTTGCGGCCATCCGTGAACGCTTCGACATCCCGCTTCAGGAAGGGTTAAATCTGCGTGATTACCCCACCCTGGCCGCGGTGATTCAGTTTGTGCATGAGATGTCTCTCGACTCGGTTGTAACTCCGTTTGTCGCAGCGCCCCCGACTGCGGCAAGCGCAGCCGCCCCCGCTGCCGCTCCAGCCGCACCCATCGCCGATCTGGCTGATGCTGATGCGCTGCCGCGGCGTGTGCCAGTGGCTGCGCTGCGCCCGGCGTTGGCGCTCTGCAAACCCACCGGTGTGACCCTGGACGCGGACAGCCGCGTGCTGGTGATGCTCGACCAGGGGGGTGTGGGCAAGGCGTTGGTGAGCCGGTTGGAGAAGCGCGGGGCCAGCGTGCTGGCCCTGGAACCCCCGGAGAGCGCCGCCGAGTTGGAAGCACGCCTGCGAAGCTGGCTGGCCGAAGGGCCCATCCAGGGGGTCTACTGGCTGCCCGCGCTCGACGTGGAGCCGCCGCTGGAGACGATGGATGCCGATACCTGGCGCGACCTCAACACGGTACGCACCAAATACTTCTATACCGCCATGCGCGCCCTCTATGCGAGTGTGCGCGGGCCGGGTCGCTTTCTGATCGCCGCCACGCGCTTGGGCGGGCTGCACGGCTATGGTGAGGCAGGCGCAAGCGCGCCCCTGGGCGGCGCGGTGAGCGGCTTTGCCAAGGCTTATGCCATGGAGCAGCGGCTGGCAGGCGCGCCTTGTCTGGTCAAGGTGGTGGATTTTGAGCCGGGCCGCAAGACCGCCGAACCCGCCGATCAACTCATCTCCGAAACGCTGGCCGACCCCGGCGCGGTCGAGGTAGGCTATGCCGAGGGGCTGCGCTTTGGTGTGACGCTGGTCGAGCAGCCTGTGACCCCGGACCCGTCGATCCAGTGGGGGCCGGAGATGGTCTTTCTGGTGACGGGCGCGGCGGGCGGCATAACCAGCGCCATTGTCGCCGATCTGGCCGCGGCCTCACAGGGCATCTTCTATCTGTTGGACTTGACCCCCGCACCTGCGCCCGACGATGCCGAGATCGCGCTGCTGCGCCACGACCCCGAAGCGCTCAAACAGCACTTGATCGAATCAGCGCGCGCCGCCGGTGACCGGCCTACGCCCGCGGCGATCAACCGCAAGCTAGCGGAGGTGGAACGGCGCAGCGCGGCGCTGGCCGCACTGGAAGCGGTGCAGGCCGCGGGCGGCACAGCTCATTATTTCAGCCTGGATTTGCGTGATGGCGACGC
>CAZYQJ010000929.1:0-2062 GCA_964649925.1 uncultured Litorilinea sp. | reverse complement strand
CCATCTCCAGAAGCCGCTGGGCTTCCTCGGCGTTGATCCGCATGCTGCTCGCAACCAGATAGGCCAGCTGGCGTGCGTTCTCCACATTCATCGCCATGACCGTCAACTCGTCGGGCATCTGGGGTTCCAGGTCGATGAGTTTACGGAACTGCTCCTGCACGGCGCGCATAATGGCTTCCAGCTTGATGTCCTGCTCCATCGCTTCGGGCAAGACTTCGACGCGGGCGCGCAGGTAGGGGTCTTCCTGGACATATTCGACGATGCGGATACGTTCCAGCCCCTGCACCAGCAGGCGGATCGTGCCGTCGGGCGTGCGCAGGACGCGATGCACCTGGGCGGCAGTCCCAATCTGGTAGATCTGGTCGGGGGAGGGTTTCTCGATATTCTCGTCTTTGCTGGTGACCAGGGCAATGATGCGGTTTTCGGGGAGGTTATCCTCCACCAGTTTGATGCTGCGCCGCTGGCCGATGGGGAGCGGCAGCCACATCATCGGGTAGACGACTACCCCGCGCAGCGGCAGCACCGGCAGGTCATCCGCCGGGATTGGCTCAGTTTTTTCCGGTTCGAAGTTATAACGTTCGATGAATTCTTCGGATTCGTAGAGGACTTGGTCTTCGTCGCCGTCGTCCCACTCTTCCGGGTTAAAGGTATTTTGATCGTGTGTCATAAGATTTGCTATTCAAGTCCTTGCTGCGGCGTCACGCGCCGCTGCGGTGCTTGTCAAATGGTTCCTTATCTAGCATATAGGTTCTAAGTCTATCATAGAATAGCAGAGGGGAGTGTTTGTTTTCTGTATGACACATGCCCAATGCTTGCGTATAGCCATAGGGGTCTGCGCGACTACTGTGCGAAGTAGGTGGCGCGCATCCGTTTGAGAAAATCGATAGACTGGCGCATCTCGTCCATGCCGTTCATGCCGTCTTCGATGCTGACCCACCCATCATAGCCTGCGGCGGCGAGGATGCTGAAGATGCGGTCATAGTCGTTCAGCCCCTGGCCTGTGACCCCGTGGCGCAGGTTAGGAGAATAACCCAGTGTGCCGTCGCTCTGGCGCAGGTCGTCCAGCGTCGTGCCTTCGGCCAGATAGCGGTCGCTGGCGTGCATACTCACCACGCGATCCGCCACGCGCTCCAGCAGGGCGATAGGGTCATCACCCGCCACAATGGCGTTAGAGGGGTCATACTGCACGCCAAAATGGGTGCGGTCGGCGATGGCATCCACCACACGCAAAAAGACATCCATCTTCTGGGCGAACTCGGGGTAGGTCCAATAGCCGTCTTTGTAATGGTTTTCCATGCCGAGCACAATGTCATATTCACGCGCCACGGGGATCAGCGTTTCGATGGCCTCCACTACCCAGGCAATGCCGTCCTCCAGCGCAACGTCGGGGTAACGCTGGCCGGAGAGGATGCGGCAGACCGCGCCCGGACCACCCAGCCGCCGCGTGATGCGGATCATCTCCGCTTCTTTTTCGATCTCGCGCAGCCGCACGTCACGGTCGCGGTGGGTGAAGTCGGGCGAGCAGCACATCATGGGCATGGCAAACCCAGCCTTGGCAATGGCTTCGCCGACAGAATCGACAAAGGCGTCGTCAAGGGTAGGGAAGAAGCCGACGTACATCTCCAGCCCTTCAGCGCCCAGGCTTTGCGCCATCTCGATCCAGTCAAAGACGCTCATCGTACGCTGCACGGAGATTTCGTCCAGATAGCATTTGGGGAAGGCAGAGATTTTCATTGCAATTCACCGGTGTGTTGACTGATTATGTTCACTGATATGGATGACGATGCAGATGGTTTCTGAGATACTAGGGGTGTATGCCGGGTACAACCATCATGCCACAGCTTGAAGACGCCACCAATTGAGACAAATTCGCCGGTCGTGCGCGGCGGCAGTTTGACCCTGCATAGGGGGTGTGGTACACCTGGGGATGTTCAAAGGATTGAGCTATGTCCGATACACGCAGCGAAGTTGCCGTCCACGGGATGGACTGTGCCGAGTGCGCGATGCACGTTCGGCGCGCCATCGCCGCGCTGCCTGGGGTGCGCGGGGTCGAGGTTTTTCT
>CAZYQJ010000928.1:0-2064 GCA_964649925.1 uncultured Litorilinea sp. | reverse complement strand
CGCTGGTGACAGATACCGTGGCTGGGCTGCGCCGCCAGATCCACGCGCTGCGCCCGCTCTATCTCGAGGATCTGGGCTTTGTGGCGGCACTGGATACATTGGTGCGTCAGAGTACACAGCAGGCCGCGATCATCGGTGATTTTGATGTGACGGGCGAGCCGCCATCCGTGATCTCACCCGCCTTGGAAATTACGGCGTTTCGCATCGTACAAGAGGCGTTGCAAAATGCGCTGGCCCATGCGCAGGCGACGTGGGTGCATGTGGAGGTGCGCTTTGAGCCGGAAGGGATGTCCTTGTGCATCGAGGATGATGGGGTGGGGTTTGATGTCCCGACGCACCCTTTCCGGCTGGCGCAACAGGGCCATTTTGGTCTGTTAGGTATGCACGAACGCACGCAGGCGCACGGCGGCCGGTTACAGGTGCAAAGCGATGTGGGCAAAGGCACAACCGTCGAGGTCTGGCTTCCCTATCAACCGGCCCCGCAGTAGGCGGGTGCACAACATTTTTCTGAAGTGATTGACAGTTGGCGCGCGGTCACGTATGCTGCACGCTAGATGCAGTGGCTGCCGGACGCGCCCCCCGGCCTCCCTCGCGGCCGGAGATGGTTTCTGAACAGATTTATTATGGCGTCTTCCCTTCAGATTCAACTGCTCGGCACCTGCCAACTGCGCGACCACGGCCAACTGCTGCCGCTACCGCAGGCGCGCCTGCAGGCGTTGTTGAGCTATCTCGTCCTGCACAGGCACACACCCCTCTCGCGCCAACAGGTCGCCTTTTCCTTCTGGCCCGACACCACTGAAACCCAAGCCCAGGGCAACCTGCGTAAGGCACTCTACGACCTGCGCCGCCAGCTACCTGTGCTGGAGAGCTATCTGGAGGTCAACGCGGCCACGCTGCAATGGCGGCCTGATGCGGCGTATACACTGGATGTAGCGGTGTTTGAAGCGGCGCTGGCTCAGGCAGATCAGGCTGACCAGATACAGGCGAAGCAGGCTGCACTCGAGCAGGCAGTGGCGTGCTATACGGGCGATCTATTGCCGGAATGCTATGACGAATGGCTGCTGGCCGTGCGTGAGCGTCTGCGCCAGCGCTATCTGACAGCCCTGGAAGAACTGATCCGCCTGCTTGAGGCACAGCGGGATTACCGCGCGGCTGCGACCTATGCCCAGCAATTGCTACAGGCCGACCCGCTGCACGAAGTAACTTACCGCATGTTGATGCGCCTCTATATCCAACAGGGCGACCGCGCGCGCGCCCTGCGCGTCTATCACACCTGCATGACGGTCTTGCAGGAGGAGTTGGGCGTTGAACCCGGCCCCGAGACGCAGGCGATCTATCAGCAGCTCCTGCACCTGGCAGACCTGCCTGTCGCCCAACAAAGCCCCGTGCCTGCCAGCGCGGTGCGCTTAGTCGGTCGGCAGCGCGAATGGGCCGCGCTGCAACAGGCATGGCGGCAGGCCATGCAAGGCCACCCCCATCTGGTGCTGATTGCAGGCGAGCCGGGTATCGGCAAGAGCCGGTTGGCCGATGAACTGCGCCAGTGGGTCGAGCGGCAGGGCCATGTCGCTGCCGCCACGCGCGCCTATGCCGCGGAGGGCAGCCTGGCCTATGCGCCCATTGCCGACTGGCTGCGCAGCGCAGCCCTGCGCCCGCAGGTCGCGCAGTTGGATGCGGTCTGGTTGAGTGAGGTGGCGCGTCTGCTGCCCGAATTGCTGGTCGAACGCCCGGACTTGCCGCTGCCATCACCGCTGCTGGAAAGCTGGCAGCGGCGTCATTTGCATGAGGCGTTGGCACAGGCCATCGGCGCTGTCGACCGGCCGCTGCTCCTGGTCTTGGACGACCTGCAGTGGTGCGATGAGGAGACACTGACCTGGCTGCATTTCCGGCTGCGCGCCGATGCCCAGGCGCGCCTGCTGGTGGTGGGTACGGCCCGCTTGGAGGAGGTGACAGCAGACCACCCGCTCTTGACACTGACGAGAGGCTTGCGCCAGGCGGGAACCCTGGTCGAGATCGAGTTAGCACCGCTGGACGCACTTGAAACGGCGGCGCTGGCGGCAGAAGTGG
>CAZYQJ010000927.1:0-2066 GCA_964649925.1 uncultured Litorilinea sp. | reverse complement strand
GATGGTGCGGCTGCCGTCTACGGTCATCACGCGTAAGCCGCGATCCTCTGCTTCACGGGTCACCCAGCGCGCAAAGGCGACATCGCGATCCATCCAGTTGCGGAGTGCGGTTTCCGGGTCATCGCACTGCTGCAGGATGCCCTGCACCCAGACCCCGCGCTGTGGATAGCGCAGCCGCTGAAACGCCTCTGTGGGCACGACCCATAGTCCGTGACGGGGGTTGGCGAGGTGCGGAGCCACACAGCCGGGCAGCAGGCAGGTTCCCTCCACCAGCAGGGGCCGGTCGGCGGGCAGCGCGGCGACGTCCTCGATCACCAGTTCACAGTGTTCGCCATAGGCGGCGATCACCTCAGCCAGCAGCCTGTCCGGCGGCTGCATCCACAGGTCGTTCCAGGGGGTGTTGTGCCATTTATAGAGCATCGGCTGGCGCGCGGGGGTCAGATGCGGCACATGGTTGTGGAGTGTTGCATCGACAGAGTAGACGGTCACGTCATAGCGTTCGGCCAGCAGCGTCGCCATGCTGCTCTTGCCGGAGCAGGGCGATCCACCCATCCAGAATACGTGGTGGTTGTAATGAAGGGTCATTGGGGTTCATTGTCTAGTGGTCAAAACGCAGGATAATATCTTCCGCTGTCTCAATCGGGCGTTCTTCCGGCACAAAATGGCCGGTAAAAGCGTAGACCTTGAGCAGCGCATCGGGCAGCGCAGCGCGCAGCCGCGCCCCCGCATCCACGGGCAAGAACGGGTCGTCATCCCCCCAGATCACCAGCGCGGGACACTCGACGCGCGGCAGCATCGCTTCGACTTCGGCGTAGCGCGTGCGCCGGTGCGCCAGGCTGCGCTGCCAGGTGCGGCTCGTCTGGCGCATCCCGCTGCGCGTCAGATGGCGGCGAAACTCGCGCCAGGGGAAGTCTTCCTTGTTGTAGACGGCGCGCTCATAGAGCAGCCGCAGCCCCAAGCGGTTGCCGACCCTGCCCCAGAAGACCAGGCTGTTGATCCCCGGCACGCCCGCCAGGCGCAGCGACAACGGGATGGGCATCTCGCGAAACAGGGATGTCGCCGCCAGGATCAGCCCGCGCACCTCCAGTTCAGGAAAGAGGCGCGTGAGGGTGATCGCCACCGGCCCGCCAAAATCATGGCCGCCTAAATAGAGGTGGGTGATCCGCAGATGGGCCAGCAGCCGCTGGACTGCCTGCGCCTGATCCTCCAGCCAGCCATCGCCGGTCGTGGGGTCGGATGCGCCAAAGCCCATCAAGTCGGGGATGATGACACGAAGAGCCACCGGGCACCCGGCGGGAATCAAGAGCCGAGCCGGGCGTGCCGTGCAAGAGGACGAGCGGGTCACCGTCACCGCCCATTAGGAAACTCAAGCCGCCAACCTTGCGTCGATGTAGCCTTTCCTCCATAGGGTTCTCCAGCGTCGTGGCTGTGGGGTGAACGCTTGGCCCATTGTACCACAGCGCTGGACAGACATCTCTCTAGCTCGCCTGTGTTTGTGTCGGCTGGCGAGAAACCGTTACCTCCGTTGTCTGGACAGCCCTCTTGGAGTCTACGGCAGCAGCGCATGCAAGACTACCTATTCATGTACAGTTGTCGGTACGAAACCAGGCGGTAACCTTGACAAAGGATGCGCGGCGCTCTACACTATACCTGAGTACTTGTTCAGATGCTCAGGGAGAATGCCCATGTCCAATCAGCATCCGATCCGTCAAGCAGATGGCACGTTGCCCAATGATCTGCTGTTAGAAGTCGTCGAGGTCTTTAAGGCGTTGAGCGACCCGACACGCGCCCAGATCATCTTTGTGCTGACAGGCGGCGAGCGCAGCGTGAATGAGTTGGCGCAGGTCACAGATGTTACGCCCTCGGCGGTTTCGCACCATCTCGCCAAACTGCGTGCCATGCGCCTGGTGCGCACGCGCCGCGCCGGGAACCAGATCTTCTACTCGATGGACGACGCCCATGTGGGCGCGCTGTTCCGTGAGGCACTCTCTCATCTGGACCATGTACGGCGCAACCTGCCCGACCATGCCTATCTCAGCGCAGCCCCTGAAACGGTTTTACTGAAT
>CAZYQJ010000926.1:0-2077 GCA_964649925.1 uncultured Litorilinea sp. | reverse complement strand
AGACCGGCCAGGGCATCGCGCTGCAAGATGCCCTCGATGGTCTCATCGCGCATGCGCGGCAGGCCGCTGTCGCCCACGATGTGGTTGGCGTGGCGCAGCCCGGTGATCGACTCCTCCGCCCTGGCAAAGGGGTAGTCAGTCCCAAAGAGCAGTTTGTGGGTGACGTTGTACTCCTGCGCGGCGATGAGCATGTTGTAAAACTGCCAGGGCCGGTAGAAGAGCGCCGAGATGTCGGCATAGATGTGCGGGTGCTTGCGGATCACCACCAGGCATTCTTCGCCAAAAGGGTGGCCCACATGCGCCAGCACCATGCGCAGATCGGGGTAGCGCATCCCTACCTCGTCAAAGAGCCAGGGCCGCGTATAGCCCAGCGGCGCCTGCTGGTTGAAGGTCGTGCCGCTGTGAAAGAGGATGGGCAGACGCTGCTGCTGGCAGTAGTGATAGATGGGGTCGCAGCGCGCATCGCGCGGGTCAAACCCGGCGTACATGGGCGCCATCTTGACGCCGGCCAGCCCCAACCCTTCGACCGCGTGGCGCAGGTCATCCAGCGCGCCTGGTTGCGTGGGGTCGCAGCAGGCAAAGCCGAGCAGCTTGTCGGGGGCGCGGCGCACAAAGTCAGCTACATAATCGTCGGGGACCCAATAGCCGGTGCGCCTGGCCTTGAGTCCAAAGACGATGGTCTTGTCAAAGAAGGCGGCTTCTTCGACCATGAAGCGGTCAAAGTCTACGCTCAGGTCCATCGGCCCGCCGCGCGCTCGATCCGCTTCGGCGCGAGTGGCAGGGGCGATGTGGCGTTCGGGGTCCCAGGCATGGGCATGTACGTTGTGCATAGGGCGGCTCGTCTAGAAGGTGCGTGGGTCGGGTATATCGATGGGCGTCCCGTGCTGGCATGCCGATTCGAGCGCCAGCGGGCCGGGCAGCGAACAGTCGAGGGCGCGGAACACGTCCACCGGCGAAGACTGGCCCTGGCGGTAGGCATCTACCCAGGCCTTCATCGTCCAGTAGTCGGAGCCGCCATGCCCGGTGCGTTTGGCGTCGGCGCGGGCGGCCAGGCGGTCGGGGATGTACTCCTCCTCGAAATCGGCCAGGGGTCGCCAGTGGACGCTGGGACCGGACTTGCCGGGCCGGGCGGCGGGTTCCAGTTCTTCCAGCCAGATACGCGGCGGGTCGCCAAAGCCGCGCGTGCCTTCAAATGCGCCATGCGTCCCCTGGATCGCATAGTAGTCCATCAGGTGCGGGCGGGGCGAAACGATGTCCACGCGGATCTTGAGCAAGCGGCCCGCTGCGGTCTGGATAAGGCTGACCACGTTGTCGGGGATGTTGATCGGCTCTTCCAACCGCCCCGGCTTCATCGTCGTCATGGCAGTCACGCGTGTGGGGCGGTCGTCGAGCATGTAGAGCAGCGGGCGCAGGCTGTGCCAGATGTAGACATAGCCGGAGAACGCCTGCCCGCGCCAGGTCAGCGACCCGTCGGGAAACCGGTTCAGCCCGCGGCAGTCGTGGAGGTATTCGCCTTCGCCAAAGTAGACATCGCCAAACTTGCCCGCCTGCACCATGCGGCGGATCAGTTCGATCTCATCCCGATAGCCGTAATTTTCGAGCAGCATGTAGAAGCCGCCGCTCTTGCGATGGGCCTGCACCAGCCGCTGCCCATCCTCGACGGTGGTCGCCGCCGGGACCTCGGAGACGACACCCACCCCGGCCTCCAGTGCCTGGGCGGCCATCTGTGCGTGCAGCGGGTCGGGCGTGGCGATGATGACCAGGTCCAGCCCGTGGCGCAAGAACCGGTCGTAATCGGTATAGGCGGTGGCGTTGAGCCGCGCCGCGGTGCGTTCGGCGGCTTCAGGCACAATGTCACAGACCGCGACAATGGTCCCTGCGTCCAGGGCGGCGAGATGGCGCGCATGGTGCAGGCCTCGGCCATCGCCCACAACATTGCCGCCTGCGCCGACAAGACCGACATGAAGGGGTTTCATGATACAGTGCTTCTTTCTAGTAGTCAGTTGGCCGTAGTCAGCTCTGCCACCAGTTGGCTCAGGGTGACAAAACGCACGTCGCCGGTTTCGCGCGCGTGGGC
>CAZYQJ010000925.1:0-2078 GCA_964649925.1 uncultured Litorilinea sp. | reverse complement strand
CGATCGTCTCACCCTTCCGGGTTTTGACAGTAACCGCGGCCATCTCCTTGGCGACAGTGTTGTTGGCCAGGGCGCGGATCGCCTTGAGACCGGGCGTTGTGCTGCCGTCGGCGAAGGTGCCGCCGTTGGCGATCTCGTCCATGGCCTGGTCAAAGTCAATGCTCTCCCATTTGTTTTCACCGCGCTTCCCGGCGCACTTGAGCACACGGCGGATGCGGTAGGGATCGTAGGTGGATTGGATACCGGCCTGCCCCTTGGGACAGACCCAGCCGTCCACGCTGCCGGTTTCCAGCGGCGAAGTCTCATAAGGGAGATGGGGCCAGAAATTGACAGGGCCAAACGGATTGCCGTCAATCTTGACGGCGACGCCGTCCAGCAGCTTGACCTTGATGGCACAGCCGGTATTGCACTGCAGGCAGGAGCTGTAGATGATGTTGTTGGGGTCGGCCAGCGGATAGGCCGCGGCAGCGTTCTCCACAACGGCAGGCGAAGCGGCTGCGCCATTGGCCAGACTGCGCGCCACCGCTGGCAGTTGGCTGGCCAGGGCGGCAGCGCCACCGATAAAGGCGGACGCCTTAACAAAGGTGCGGCGCGTCAATTCCGGATTCATTGGGTGTTCAGCGCGTTCCTCGCCTACATCGCCTACGGGTCGGTCCGGCGTTGATGTCGTTGGTGTGGTCATGGTGTACTCCTACTTGCGAACGGCTGCCCGGTTGGACAGGCCGAAAATGATATAGCCGACAAGGACCACGAGCCCGCCTAAGCCTAGCGTCCACAGCCAAACCAGCCACTCCATGGGCGATGGGAAGTAGGTGAACGTAAGGCCGGGACCGGAATAGGCATGGGCCAGCCCGTCCAGTTCTTCCTGCGCCAGGGCAGGCACGACCAGGTTGAGCTTGGTTGCCAGGCCCATCAGGGCAATCAGCACGCCAGCCGCAGCGGTCGGCAGCAACTTGCCTTGACCGAACAGAAGCAGCAGCCCTGGCAAGACCACGCCCAACCCGATGTGAAAGATCCAGAAGACCCACCAATAGGGGCCGGTCAGGATCATAGTGAGCGTGCTGCTCTTGGCCGGAACCGCGGCATAAAGCCCCGTGGAAAACTCCGCCCATTCCAGCACTATCAAGATGCCGAGCAGGAGCAACATGAGGCGGCCCAACCCGTGGGCCGCTTTCTGGGTCAGCTGATTGAAGATGTAGGCCCCGGTTACCACCAAGCCCGCGCCGAACAGCGCCCCTTCGACGAGAAAGAGGATGGGCGTCAGCCCGGATTCCCACACGGCGCGTGCACCGACAACGCCGAAGAGCGCGCCTTCTGCCCCGGCAAAGAGTACGGCGAAGAGCAGCGCCACGAACGCCCCGCGCTGCATCAAGGATGGCGGCGCACCCGTGCGTGTGGCGACCAGCCCCACCACAAGCAGGAGGCCGTAGAGCAGATAGAACCAGGCCATCCACCCCATGATCGAGGTCAAGGAAGTCTGGGTATAGAGCTTCCAGGCGCGTAGGGGATGGCCGAGGTCGAGCAGGACGTTCATCATGCCTGCGGCAAACGCGCCCAGGGCGACCAGCATCGCCACGCGCGCCAGCCCATAGTGGCGTTCCCAGCGCAGCGCATAGATTGCGGCGGACAGGGCGAAGGCCCCGGCGGACGCGCCGACTAACGCCACGTAGGCCGCGATCCATAACCCCCATGGGACATAGGATCCATAGCCAGCGGCAGTGTGTCCTTCACTAAAACGCAGATACAGACCATAGGAACCCACCGCGAAACTGGCGACAGCAAGGGTCCAGGCGACAGACCGGGCCCACCGCCGGCCCGCTTCCGGTTGAGATGGCATTGCATGAGAGAGGGTTGTCATGGTGGGGCTTCCTTAGACCAGGTAGACGACACTGGGTTTGGTGCCCAGTTCTTCCTTGGGCACAACGACATTGGGTTGGGCGGCCATCTCGGCCACCAAGCTCTCGGGATCGTTGAGGTCGCCGAAGTAGTTGGCGGTGCCGATACAGGTCGTGACACAGGCCGGCAGTTGGCCTTGCTCCAGCCGGTGCAGACAGAAATGGCATTTGCGAGTGTTGCCC
>CAZYQJ010000924.1:0-2085 GCA_964649925.1 uncultured Litorilinea sp. | reverse complement strand
GAATTTTGCTAATGGACAGCAGATCGGTGTCGGCGTGGGTCAAGTAAAGGATGGCCGGTGCGGCGGGCAGTTCCTGCACTGGGGCAGCGGGACGCCGCACGCCCTCCACCGGGACGCTATCCAACGTGCTCCATGTGAAGTAATCGAAGACACGGTCGGCCAACAGGGGCGGCAACGCAACCTCGGCACCCACTTCCGCGGCCAAGAGCGCATCAATATAGTCGTAGATGGCCGTAACAAGCCGGGGGTCGTCGATGCCCTGGAAGCCGATAAAGCGCCCGTCGAAAAAGAGGGTAGCAACATTGGCCAGGGGGCAGGGGCCGAGGCAACCACCCTGGGTCAAGTGGACTTTGTTGCGTAGCTTTCGCCGCTCCCATTCCCGGTGGTACAGGTCGGTGGGCACAGGCGCGAAGCCGCGATCGACATGTCCACAGCAACAGCCTGTGGCACAGACGAAGAGTTGGCCTCGGTGGCGCGGGACGTTGATATAGCGCCCGTCCGGTCGCAGCACCCGATTGGCTTTGCGTTGGGTCATGGCAGGCCCTTTCTTAGAATTCGATCCCCGGTTGGGCGCGGATCCCCTGCTGTCGGAGTGGGTGTTTGACCTCACGCATCTCCGTCACCAGATCGGCAAAGGCCACCAGTTCGGGCGGCGCATAGCGGCCCGTGATGACCAGGTGAAGCATGGGCGGCTTGTGCTCGCGCAGCCACGCCACCACCTCATTGACATCCAGCCAGCCGTAGTGGAGCGGGTAGGTGAACTCATCCAGGATGATCAGGTCGTCGCCGCCGCTGAGGATGCGTGCCTTCGCCTGCTCCCAGCCATAGCGGGCGCGCGCCTCGGTCTCATCCAGGTCGCTGCTGGTCCAGGTCCAGCCATCGCCGGTTGGCACGATCTCGACTCCCATCTTGGCTGCGGCGCGGATCTCGCCAAAGCGGGCTTTTTCATGTTTGAGAAACTGCAGCACGCCGACGCGCATCCCACGCCCCCAGGCGCGCGTCATCAACCCCAGGGCGGCAGTCGTTTTGCCTTTGCCTTCGCCCGTGTTGACAATGACCAACCCTTTCTTGAGTCGTTTCTGACGGGCGGCGCGGCGGCGCGCTTCCGCCGGGATGTGCGGCGACGCAGGCCCTTGCCCCTCCTCGGCGTCGGCATCGGGAGCGGGGGCATAGCCAGACGCCGGGGCAAGGTCTGTCGTGCCTGCAGGCTTATCCGCGGCAAATGTCCCTGCATCGCCACGGACAAGCGGCGCATACATCGGCTCTTGACCTTGGGGGTAGAGCCGATGAAAGACGTACTCCTCCACCGGCTCGCCGCCGATGATATGCTCGGCGACAATCCGATCCATGACCTCAGGGGTCACGTGGTGATACCAGATGCCATCGGGATAGACAGCGACAATCGGCCCACCCTGGCAGACGCCGAGACAATCAACGGTGCTGCACTTGACCCGTTCCGGGTTGCGCAATTTACGCATCGCGCCCAGCCGGTCTTTCATGCCTGCATTGAGCTGTTCGCCCTCGGATGAGGGGGCGCAGTCACCGTGGACGCAGATCAGGATATGGCGTGCATACGGGCGCATCGCTGGCGCATCAGGTTGCTTGTTCATCAGGTCTACTCTCCATCGGGAAAATGATCTGGGTAAAGGTGGGCGGCCAATGTTTCGAGCGCTTCGACAACGCGCGGCCCCGGTCGCGAGATGATGTCCCCGTCAATGATGTAGACAGCCTTATTCTGGACGGCAGCCAGATCGCCCCAGCCAGGCCGCATGGCGATCTGTTCAGGCGTCAGTTGTTCCGCGTGGCTGCTCGGCCCGACAATCACTTGCGGGTCACGTATGATGACTTGCTCATCGCTTATGTGGGGGTAGGCGCCCTCCAGATCGGCAAAGATGTTGGTGCCGCCGGCCAACTCCATCAGTTCGCCGATAAAGGTCGCATGCGAGGTCGTGGTCAGCGGGTCATGCCATACCTCGTAAAAGACAGTGACCCGCTGATCCGGGGGAATCCGCTCGACCTTTTCCTGCACGGCGGCGATCCGCGCTTGCATGTCGTCGACGACGGCCTGTGCGTCGGCTTGATGAC
>CAZYQJ010000923.1:1801-2089 GCA_964649925.1 uncultured Litorilinea sp. | reverse complement strand
GGTCACCTGCCGCCACATAGTGCAGCACGCCCCATAGCTCATTGGCTTCGAAGGTGTCGACAAAGGCTTGGGCGTAATCGTTGAACCAGGCGATCTCATTTTGTGTGGTGCGGCTGCGATCCAGACGCTGCGCCGTGGCGTCGTCCAGGATCACGGCCAGCACCAGGTCTTCATAGTCGGTCAACAGTGCCACGTATTCGGCATCTTGCTCAGCGCCGACCAGGGTCGTGAAGAAGGCATCCAACTCACGGGCGTGCGCCTTGACGTCAGCCGGGATGGTGAGGGTGA
>CAZYQJ010000923.1:0-1791 GCA_964649925.1 uncultured Litorilinea sp. | reverse complement strand
ACCGGCTCGCCGCGGGCGGCTAGATAGCCGCGCTGTAGCACGGTCAGGTCGGCAGCCGTGACCTGGCCCGAAGGCACGCCCGGCCAGTGCCAGCCCGCGAGGCGCAGCGTACCGTTCTGGATGGCGACCTGGGAGAGATGCTGAGTCTGCCCTAGAAAACGCTCCAGGTCGGCCAAACTCCGGATCGCCATCTCGACATAGCCGTAGGCCTGGCGCACCTGGCTTGCCGGTAGGGGGGGATCGGGCTGTAACTGCACCTGCTGTTCGGCCTCGTCGATGGTGTAGTGATAGATCACCACCTGATCGGCATCCTGGCCGCTGTCCTTGCGGTGGTTGTCCAGCACCAGGCCGATGGCGCGCGGCGCATAGGCATCGTCCTGCGGCACCAGGACGTGGAGTGTGCCGTGGCCGTCATAGAGGCCGCGCCCTGGACCGCTGTGATTGGCAGCCAAATCCCAAAAGAGCGGGTCGCGCAGTGGGGTCTGATCGTAAAGCGCATTGCGCAGGTCAGGCAGATCCAGCCCCAGGAGCGAAGCCAGCCCAAGCAGGGCATAGTCTCGGATCTGGTCGTCGCGGTCCTCGCTGGGTAGACGATCCAGCCACCCTGCGGCGTCGGCATAGGAAATGGTGAGCGGCGCAGGGCGATCCGCAGACTGGGCCTGGGCGGAAAACGGGGACAACACGACGGCACATACAAGCAGCAGCGGCAGCGCGCACGGCAACCAGCGCGCCATCTGACGCTGGAATCTTTCCTGGATCATATTCCCTCCTTAGGCGATGCACAGTACCGCCCATCTATGGCTACACAATACATGCGGCATTAGTCCAACATCTCGATTGTGACGGTATCTGACTCCAGGTACAGGGCAAGATAGCCGAACACAATCAGGATGTCCTCAATTCGGCCTGTCACGCGCAAGCGCTGCCCTTCGCGGTAGCGTAAAACCGCTTCCTGGTCGGCTAATGTGATGTACGCACCACAAGTCGCCGCAAGGTCATCACTCTCCTGATCGACAATGATGTAGTACTCATTGTTCCAGGCATCGAGTTCCGAATGTACGCGGCTGACCCACCCCTCCCAGTTGATGAGCCAGCGGTCGATCACCCGGGTGCGGCGCAGCGCCAGAAACTCATCGGTCGTACCCTCCCGCCAGACCTGAAGGATCTCGGCGCATGTGGCAGCACGCTCATATGGTTCGGGAGGGGCAGTGGTCGATGTGGGTGACGGCGTGTGCGTGGCTGTGGGCATGGGTGAAGGGGTTGGGGTGCGCGTCGGCGTGTTTGTAGGCGTAACGGTCGGTGTCGGGCTGATGCCTACAACTGTCTCTAGCTGTGCGACGCGCTGCGCCAGTTGCTCATTCTGCTCGGCCTGGGCGGCGACCGTCATCTCAAGCGCCGCCACTCGTTCGACCAAACTGGCGGCAGGCTGCGGCTGGGGCAGTGGGGTCTGAAACCAGCCCAGCATCATCACGGTCATGAGTGGTAAAGCTGCTATCCCCCATTTGCTTATGGCCATTACTGAACCTCCTGTGGCGGGTGTCGACTTTTGTATCGATTAGGGTGAGGGGCTAGTCCCCACGTCGTACGACTATGGCGAAATCCACCTCTGGCCAAGCTCGGCGGCTGGGGACCGCTGCGCAGGTTGGCAGTAGTCGTCATGTGGCCGCTTTGTGCAGCCTGGTGTGTCGGCGTTGGCTGCGCGCATGCCCCAATGGGCCAGCCGCGTGCGCAGTGCAGCCGCCCAGCGGTCCTCCGCGGTGCTGGGGTGCAGGTGGGGCCCGAGCGCTGCGT
>CAZYQJ010000922.1:0-2094 GCA_964649925.1 uncultured Litorilinea sp. | reverse complement strand
CCACGATGGTGCCGTCGTCGTAGAGCAACAGGCCATAGTGCGCCTCATGGAGCGACATGCGTTCGACATCCCAGGTCTGAAGTTTTTGCAGAAACGGGATGGCGTCGGGGCCGCGCACTTCAAATTGGCCCATGTGATCTATGTCAAACAACCCGGCAGCGGTGCGGACGGCGTGGTGTTCGGCCAGCGGGCCAGCCGGGTACTGGACGGGCAGTTCCCAACCGGCGAATTCGACCATGCGGCCTCCCAGGGCCAGATGCGAATCGTAGAGCGCGGTGCGTGGCATCAACCAAGCCTTTCGGATTGGAGTGGATTACAAAACGGGCAGCGCGATGCTGGGCGCGCCTGTTGCCAGTATAGCAGCGGGGCAGACCGTTGGCAAAGCAGTCGAGGGGTGAAGCCGTCGCGCACCGCAGAAGACGGTTGAGCCATCCGCGGTGCGCGCAAGCGGGCATGAGTCAGGTGTCAATCCACCCCGTACAGATCGCGCACAAAGCTGCCCAGGCCGAGGCTGTCTAGCTTGGCCAGCGGCGCGCGGAAGGTGACCTGGACCACGCCGGGATGGCGACCGATCTCGATCGCGCCCGTGATGGTGGCGCGATTCAGCACTTCGGGAACGGCCATCCCCAAGAGCGCGGCGGCGCGGTGCAGCCCATTGTCGGTGGCTGCGTTGAGGTCGGGGCCTGTGCCGATGACCGAGATGGGCGCGGATTCCTCGATGGATGCGAGACCCCAACTTTCGGCCAGATGGTGGGCGCGGCGCTTCTCATCGGCAGTCAGCGGCTTGGCGAGGAAGGGCAGGTCTTCGGCCACGGGGAAGAGGATGGGGCCGTCGATCTGTAACCCCTTGAGCAGATGGACCTGAAGGGTGACAGTCCCGGCAACGTCGGCGGTATGCCCGGCGATCTCGCCGTCGCCCTGCATGGCGTGCATGTCGCCCATGTAGATGCCGCCGCCTTCGGCCTTGACGGGACAGATCAGGATCGCACCGGCGCGCACAGCGTCGATATCCAGGTGCCCATCGGTGCGGTGTTGCTGAAGTTGTTCGGCGGTGAGGGCGTATTCATGCGGCGCACCGATCAGGAAGGATCCGAAGTCACCGGCATTGTGCGAGTCCGGGATCGGCATAGAGGGGGTGGTACCGAGTTGTCCCATGAAGGGGCGCATACGCGCTACCAGGCCCACCAGGTCATGCGGTGCGAAGGTGAGGATCGAGTTCTGGATCGAGTTCTCCGGCATGGCGGCATAGCGTCTGGCCTGCTGTGCGATCTGCTCGGCGACCTCCTGCGGAAGGGTCACGCCCAGGCTGCGGTTGCCGTCAAAGCCGATGGTGTAGCCGTTGGTAAAGGTGAAGGGGCTGGCGTCTGCACCGCAATTGTCACAGCGGACTGCGCTCTGGCCGATGCCCTTGACCACGGTCTTGGGGTAGAGTGTGCCACATTCGGGACACTTGCCCGCCACATAGGGGTCGCCCAGGAAGCGGCCTTCCATCACCTGGTCGTTGCCGGAGGACGTCGCCAGCGAGGTGACGGTAATGTCTTTAATGACAATGGCGATGGCGTCGCCTACCTGCGCCCCAGCGACGGCAACGGGCCGCGTGACCTCATGGCCGCCGCGGATTTCGGGGGTGATCATGGGGCCCCAGCAGCCGGGCGCGGTGTTGGCGACGATGTGCCCGCCGTCGCGTACGGGGCCCAACATGGGCTGGGCCGGGTCAAGGATACCGTTGACGTACTCGTTGACAAACACAGTTTCATGACCGGCGAACCCGTCGGCAGTGGGTTCGGCTGCCTGCACCTGCGGAGACTGAGTTAAGGTTGCCATACTTCCCTCCTAGTTTGTCTACAATTCCGGGTGACCAATGCCCCCGCCGCTGATCGGCGTGAGCAGGGAGACCTCCTGCCCTGCTGCCAGCGGCGTATCGTTGCCTGTGTGTTGTCCGGTGATGATCGGGATAGCCGCAGGCAGTTGAGCGGCCAGGGCGGGATACTGGACGCGCAGCGCATCAAATAGGTCTGCGACTGTTGCAGGGTCGCCCAGGGTGACGGCGAAACGTGCGCGTCCCGTGACGCGGGCCAGGTCTTGGCTGAGACG
>CAZYQJ010000921.1:0-2097 GCA_964649925.1 uncultured Litorilinea sp. | reverse complement strand
TTCTCACGCCAGGCCCGCGGCACCCTCTACGGCAACGGGGATATCAGATAGGGAGGTAGCCAGTCGTCAGTAGTCAGAGCAGGGATCTGCCTTCTTTTTGCCCCTATCTCCCTACCCCCTCCCTCCCTGGCTGCTCCCCAGGCAAGAACCGAATCCGCGCGTCTGTACGCAGGCGAGTCCGCCAGCGAGTTGGTATAAAGCCCCGCTCCTTGCTACACTGTTCCGGCAACCATCCAACAGCGTATGGTTTTTGAGAATCCTGCAAGCCGGTGCGGTATCGCAGCCGATATTGAGGCAGATGAGAGGAAAAGTCTATGCAATTGCAAGGCAAAGTCGCCCTGGTGACGGGCGCAGGGTCGGGCATTGGCAAGGGCGCGGCGTTGATCTTCGCCCAGGAAGGGGCGAAGGTTGCGGTCTTGAGCCGCACCGCAGACCAGATCAACCAGGTCGCCGACGAGATCAAAGCGTTGGGGGCAGAGGCGATCACCGCTGATGTCTCCCAACCTGACCAGGTGGAAGCCGCGGTCAAACAGGTCGTGGATGCGTGGGGCCGGTTGGACATCGTGATCGCCAACGCCGGGATCAATGGCGTGTGGGCATCGCTGGAAGAATTAACCCCTGACGATTGGGATAAGACCCTGGATATCAACCTCAAAGGGACGTTTCTCACCGTCAAGTATGCCGTGCCGCACCTTAAAAAGCAGGGCGGATCGGTGGTCGTCGTCTCATCGGTCAACGGCACGCGCATGTTCTCCAACACGGGCGCAACCGCCTACGCCTGCTCCAAGGTGGCGCAACTGGCGTTCACCAAAATGGTGGCGTTGGAGTTGGCCCATCACAAAGTGCGCGTCAACTGCATCTGCCCCGGCTGGATTGAGACCGAGATCGGCGAGAACACCGACCGCCGCGAGATCGACCGCTGGCCCGTGCAATATCCCAAAGGGGCCGTCCCGCTCACCCACGGCAAACCCGGCTCGGTGGCGCAAGTATCGCAACTCGTCCTCTTCCTGGCGTCGGATGCCTCCAGCCATATCACCGGCACGGAGATGTGGATCGACGGCGGGCAATCACTGCTGCAGGGCTGACCCCGCACCTCTAGAAAGACGTTTGTCATGAAGATCACCAATGTCACCCCCATGACCATGGGCACGGACTGGCGCAATATCACCTTTGTGAAGGTGGAGACCGATGAAGGGCTGGTGGGCGTGGCCGACGCGCGCGCCCTCAACCGTACCGAAGCCGTAGTCGGCTATCTCAAGGAAGCTGCCCCCCGGTATGTGCTGGGCAGCGACCCCTTCAACGTCGAGCAGTTGGTCCACCGCATGTATCTCGAAGACTTTGGCCGCTCCGGCGAGGTGGTGATGACCGGCATCGCCCTGATCGAGATCGCGTGTTGGGACATCATGGGGCAGGCGTTGGGCCAACCTGTCTACCGGCTGCTGGGCGGCGCGGTGCGCGACAAGATCAAGGCCTACGCCAATGGCTGGTACACTGTCGAGCGCAGCCCAGAGGAGTTCCATGCTGCGGCGCGGCGTGTCGTCGAGCGCGGCTACCGGGCGCTTAAGTTTGACCCCTTTGGCGCGGGATTCTATGAAATCGACCGCGCCGAAAAGGCCAAGGTTGTCGGGCTGGTCGAGGCGGTACGCGATGCCGTGGGGCCGGAAGTCGAAATCCTGATCGAGATGCACGGTCGCTTTAACCCGGTGACCGCAATCGAGATGGCACGCGAGTTGGCCCCTTTC
Organism: uncultured Litorilinea sp.; assembly: GCA_964649925.1. Lineage (GTDB taxonomy): Bacteria > Chloroflexota > Anaerolineae > Caldilineales > Caldilineaceae > QEUY01. The sequence continues at coordinate 355 of CAZYQJ010000921.1, read as the reverse complement.
CAGCCCAGTTGGTTCGAGGAGCCCGTCCCGCCCGAAAACCTGGCCGCGCTCAAGAAGGTGGCGGACGCCATCGCGCCGCTGGGCATCCCCATCGCCACGGGCGAGCGCATCCACACCCCCTTCGAATATCGCGAACTGTTTGAATTGCAGGCCGCCGACATCGTCCAGACCGACATCACCCATTTCGGCGGCATCCTCAACACCAAGAAACTGGCGGCCTGGGCCAACAACTATTACATCCTGATCGCGCCGCATAACGTGGGCGGCCCGGCTTCGACCGCCGCCGCGCTGCACCTGGCCGCCTGCACCACCAACTTCAAGATTCAGGAATACTTCAACGACTTTGCCGAAGCGT
>CAZYQJ010000920.1:0-2099 GCA_964649925.1 uncultured Litorilinea sp. | reverse complement strand
CGCGCCCAGGCATGGTCAGCTCCAGCCTGGCGCGCGGCGCGCAGCGTTTCAACCTCTACATGGCTGCCAAAGGCATAGACCGGCACCTGGCGCGTGTGGGGACGCAGTTTGCAGCGCTGGATCGCCTCCTGCCAATCGCCGGGCGTACTCAAGTCAACCAACGCCAGCACGGGGAAGTGGCGGTCTACCGCCTCAAGCCAGGCGTCAGGCGTCTCCACCACGACAGCGCGCCCGCCCTGGCGCTCGATCACGTCGGCAAAGCGGGTAGCGAAAAAGAGATCAGGGGCCAGCACAACCACCGCGGGGCGCACCGGCACGGACGGCAAGGCATCTTGTCCTGTCACAAAGTCGGCTCCATCAACCATATTCACAGCCCGGATCGTTCGATGGCCCTACCCTAACACAGCCCCGCGCCCGGATCAACCGGCAGGGGTCAAGGCAGTCGCAGCGCGGCGCGTCAAGTTCAGGATTTTGGCGTGGACTCTGGTATACTAGACCTGTTATCGGCGCTGTGACTGTGTGCGATGCCACTGTACACAGAATTTAGAAACCAACGCACCGGCAGGGGATAGCCCATGGCTCCAGAGCAAATCGACTTAAGTTACGAAGAAGCCTTTGACCAACTGGAACAGGTACTTCAGGCGCTAGAGAGCGGCGATCTTCCGTTGGAGCAAGCGCTCTCTCTGTATGAACTGGGTGCGACGCTTGCGGCCTATTGCGCCCGTAAGTTGGATGAAGCCGAGCTACGCGTGCGCCAGTGGCAGCCGGGCGACCAAACCACGATGTTTGAGGAATGGCAGGAAGCCTAGCACCCCATGGAGTTCCTGGATGCCGTTTTGTCCAACCGCACCCTGCTGATCCCGATCAGCGCTGCGCTGGGCGTACAGTTCTTTAAGTTCATCTGGGAAGCCATCCGGCAGAAGCAGTTCAGCGTGCGCGTGCTGTTAAGCACAGGCGGTATGCCTAGCAGCCATGCGGCGATGGTCACCAGCCTGGCGACAGCCGTGGGCGCGCATTTCGGCTTCGACAGCGACTCGTTCGCCATCGCCACAGTGTTGGCGTTGATCGTCATGTACGATGCGCGCGGGGTCCGCCAGGAGAGCGGCCAGCACGCACGCGTCCTCAACCAGATTCTGCGTGAGATGTTCAGCGGCCAGCCCATCAGCGAGCGCGAGCTAAAAGAATTCCTGGGCCACACCTCGATGGAAGTCTTTGTGGGTGGCGTGGTGGGGATTGTCTATGCCCTGCTTGTCCTCCGATTCGCGCCCTACCCCTAGCGCCGATGTCTCACCTATGCCCCTTTTGCGACCCGCACCTACGGCTAATTTTTATGATGTTTTTTAGATTAATTTGGCGGTAGGGCGGGCTTGTGCTATTCTCTAGGCTGTTGTTTGCGCTTTTTCTGTGCATATCTGATCTGATTTCTATTTCAAGCGGTCGCCACCCCTTGGCGCGCGGCCGTTGCGGCTCGGCTTGTTGCCCCCAAACAGCGCATCGTGGGACAGCTAGACCGGCTCCTGTAGGTAACTCTGCAACGGAGGCATTATGCGACGCGTAGTTTTGATCCGGCCGCGGCGGGATGGCCGCATCTTCGGCAAAGCACCGGGGTCGCCCTACACGCTCATGCGGCTGGCGTCCCTGGTTCCTGACGAAATCCCGGTCGAAATCTGGGATGAAAACCTGCGTGACCTGCCGATGGACACAGTCCGCGAAGGGGATTTAGTCGGCATCACCGCCATGACCGTGGACATCGAACGCGCCGAGCGCATCGCCCGCCGCGCCATGACGCAGGGCGCGGGCGTGGTGGTCGGCGGCGTCCATGCCACGCTCTTGCCCGATCATGTCCAGACCTTTGCCCACAGCACGATGGTCGGCGAGGGCTATTTCACCTGGCAGGAACTGCTGCAAGATTTCGCCGCCGAAGGTATCAAGGGCATGATGCCGGTCTACCGCGATGAGGAGTGGGCCGACCTGCAGGGCATCGCCACCATCTCCGACCGTGTGATCCAGATGATGGACGAATCGGCGAACTACTGGACACCTTATCTGGAGATCACGCGCGGCTGCCCGCGCAACTGCTCCTTCTGCACCGCCATTCG
>CAZYQJ010000919.1:0-2103 GCA_964649925.1 uncultured Litorilinea sp. | reverse complement strand
GCGGCGGGGGGCTGTCTACACTTGGGACAGCGTGACCGCCAACTCCAGCGACAGCGCATTGCTGGCTGGACAGGATAGCGTGGTGGTCGTCTGTGACGGAGCCAATTATCTCTATTGCGGCAAAACCAACGGTGTCTGGAAACTGCTGTGGACTGACCGCAGCGGGGCGCTGCTGCGCGGTGACACGGCAGGCGCAACGCCGGTGACGCTGGCCTCTGGCGCGTCCGCAGGCCCGTTTGCCGCGGCCTACGGGCTGGCAACAACGCGGCTGGCGGGCAGCGTGGCGCAGGGGACGAGATTCGTGCATGAGGCGGACTTCCTGATTGAGTGGACGCAGGTTGCGTTGCCTACGTTTGACTATACGCGCGTTACGATACGCGATCCCATGCCCGACGAGATTTTCGGACGCCCTGAGTGGTGGCTAATGGTGAGCGTTAACGGGGCGCTGCTCCTCTATGAGCGGGACGACGTGGGGGGTACTACACGTGCAAACACGTTTGCTGGTGCGGTAGTCAATGGAGACCGTGTGGTCGTCGTGGCCGAGGGCACGACGATCACGGGGTACAGCGCAGGGGTGCAGCGCTGGAGCTATGCCGACGCGACCGCATACGCCACGGCCACGAGTGGCCGAGTGGAAAGCGTCACATTTGACGCTATTGTTTCCGATCTCATCACCTGGCCGCGCACCCTTTCCGGGCCCGCGGCGGCGGCGTTGGAGGCAGCAGTATGAGGGTGCAGATCGTGACACCGTGGGCCGTCGTGGAGGGCAGCAATGCACCGCAGTTGGCGCAAGACTACCCGCTGCCAGCAGGCGCGTCGTGGATGGACGTAACCGGACAGCAGAGCTACCAGATACCGAGCCTGCCCGACGCCTATGTCGTGGAGTGCTGGCACGTTTCGCAGCAGTGGCTGGACAGCGTGGCGGCTGATGGCCGCTATCTGGTGCTGTGGAGCGCCGCCGATGATGCCGAACCGGATGCCGCGTTGACGGCTGACCAACTGGCGGCAATCCGGGCGCATTTTGACACCGCATCTACGGCGCAACTCGACCGCTATATTGGCACGCAGCCCGATGACCGCACGGTGGCAGAGGTGGCCGACGCGGTGCGCGAGTGGAGCGCGCTCTTTTTGCGCCAAGACGAGATGGCCCCGGAGGACTATGCACGCCTCGTCAACCGTTATCCCGCCTGGGCTGTGGGCCAATCCTACGCCGCAGGCGAGTTGGTAGCGTATGCCGACAATCTCTATGAGGTTGTGCAGGCCCACACCTCACAGGCGGATTGGTTGCCTGATATAGTCCCCGCGCTGTACACGCACGCCGTACCGCAATCGGTTATACCGATTTGGGTGCAGCCCACTGGCGCGCATGACGCGTATCAGATGGGCGATCTAGTCACCTACCAGGGCCAGGTGTGGCGCTCCACGATTGATGCCAACGTGTGGGCCCCCGGAGTTTATGGGTGGGAGGTCGTGCCATGACCCCCTTCGCCCTGGCCCTGCTGTTGGCGCTGTGGCTGCTGGCAGGGTGCAGCGTGACCGTGCCCGTCTGTGTGCCCGCACCGCCGCACGATACGCAGCCGGTGTGCCAGCCGGGCGAGTGCCCGTCAATGTCGTGGGGAGGGAGGACGTAGGGGGAATGGCCAATCCGTTTGTCAATCGTATCGTCGGCTATACGGTCAAAAAGGCCAGTGAACTCGCTGCCAACCCGCTCAACTGGCGCAAGCACCCGCAGAGTCAGCGCGAGGCGGTGCAGGCCAGCCTGCGTGAGTTGGGGTGGATTGCCGCCGTGGTGGAGAACGTCCGCACCGGCTATCTGATCGATGGGCACGAGCGCGTGTGGCAGGCGATGAAGAATGACGTAGATGTGCCGGTGTTGCAGGTCGACCTGAGCGAGGAAGAAGAACGGCTAGCCCTCGCCACGCTTGACCCGATCACCTACATGGCCGAGACGGACGCGGCGGCGCTGGACGCGTTGCTGCGTGAGGTGAATACAGGCGAGGCGGCGCTGCAGGAGATGCTGGCAGAGTTGGCAGAGGATGCGGGGCTGTATCCCGACTCACCGCAGGCGGTAGACGCCGATCCGCAGATCGACCGCGCCGAGGA
>CAZYQJ010000918.1:0-2104 GCA_964649925.1 uncultured Litorilinea sp. | reverse complement strand
GACGGGATACCCGCCCAACGCAATGCCGAGCGGCGGCGTGACATCGGTGCGCGCAAAACCGACACGGAGCATGCTCATCCCTTCCTTGCCAATGGTTGAGTAGGGCGGGCCGCCTGGGGGCGCCAGACTATGGACATACCTTGCGTCCTATTCCTCTGCGGTACACATCCTGGAGAGAGCCTTCGCTTTGCTCAGGATGACAGACTCACCGGTATGATGCCCCAGGGAACACCCAGCGCCTATCAGGAAGCGCCCATGCTGGCCGAACGCGTCACCGCCGGAGATCTTCCACCGGTGGTCGAACGGCTGCCTGCGGAACCCAAGGTTGTCGTCCCGCTCAATGAGATCGGGACCTATGGCGGTACGGTTCATACCGTTTCCGATACCGCAGGCCGTATTGGCTGGGACGGAGGTGTCTTTGCCAGCGACCGCGAATATCTGACACAATTGGACAGCACCTGTCTAGGCATCCAGCCCAACCTGGCGACCAGTTGGGAGATGTCCGACGATGCCACGACCCTGACCATCCACTTGCGCGAGGACATCAAATGGTCGGACGGCGAGCCATTTACCGCCGACGACATCATGTTCTATTGGGACGATGTGGTGCTCAACGACGACCTAACACCCGTCAAGCCCCATAACTGGACGCTCAACGGCGAACTCATGACCCTGGAGAAGGTGGACGACTACACCATTGTCATGCACTTCCCCGGGCCGATCCCGCTGGCCCCGGCGCTGCTGGCGCGCGGCTACTTCAACCCCAATAACCTGCCCAAACACTATCTGATGGAGTATCATCCGAACTACGCCGACCAGGACGAACTAGACCAGAAGGCCCAGGAAGCAGGGTTTGAATTTTGGTATCAGCTCTTCCAAAAGAAGGCCTTCCCCGACGAACGCGACGAAGCCTACCACCCCACGCTCAATGCCTTCCTGGTGGCCGAGAAGGGAGTAGACAGCATCACGGACGAGCGCAACCCCTATTACTGGAAGGTGGACCCTGCGGGCAACCAGCTGCCCTACATTGACCGTGTCGTCGGCACCGCCGTCGCCAACCGCGAGGTGGGCACGGCTAAGATCATGGGCGGCGAGGTGGACTTCGGCGGCTGGCTCAGCACGACCGATAACCTCCCGCTCTACCAGGAGAATGCCGAGGCCGGTCAATACCGCGTGCTGCTGTGGCGGTCGGTGTGGGCCGCCGAGGCAGGATTTGGCGCCAACCAGACCTATGAAAAGGACACGGTGCTGCGCGATATATTCCGCGATGTGCGCTTCCGCCGCGCCCTGTCGCTGGGCATGGATCGCGACGAGATCAACAATGTGCTCTACTTTGGGCTGGCTACCCCGCGTCAGTTGACCGTGCTGCCCACCAGTCGCTACTTCGAGCAAGAGTTCGCCGACTCCTATATCGAAATGGATGTAGAGGAGGCCAACCGGCTGCTCGATGAGATGGGCCTGGACCAGCGTGATGACCAGGGCTTCCGACTCCGGCCAGACGGGCAACGCCTCACCTGGCAAATCGACTATCCCGAGGCCGGCGAGCGGCCGCGCGAGATTGTGGCACAGTTGGTGGTGGAGCAGTGGCGCGAGAATCTGGGTATTGAAGCCACGCTCAAGGGCTACACCGGCGAGTTGATGGAGACGCGCATCCGCGCCAACGATGTGCAGATGAACCTGGGCGACTGCGACAACGCCATGGACATCATGTTCACCCTCACACCCTATTGGTCGGTCCCCATGAACTGGGGCTGGGAGTGGAGCTGGAACGCACTGTGGGGGCTGTGGTATCAGACCAATGGCGAGCAAGGTGAGGAACCGCCTCAGCAGATGAAAGACCTGCTGGACATGTGGCAGGAGCTGAAGGCGACCACCGACGAGGAGGAGCGCACGCGGCTTGGCAAGGAGATCTTGCGCCAACAGGCGGAGAATCTGTGGACAATCGGGACGGTAGGCATGGCCCCGGTGCCGATCATTGTTGCCACCAACCTGGGCAACGTGCCTGAGGAGCAGTTGTGGGGCTGGGACTGTTACTTTGGCCAGGTCTTTGATTCGATGACCTGGTATCTTAAACAGCCGCTGCTCGACCGACAGCAGGTCTAGT
>CAZYQJ010000917.1:0-2112 GCA_964649925.1 uncultured Litorilinea sp. | reverse complement strand
AAGGGGCTGATGCCGTATTGAATAAGGCCCACCACCATGAGGCCTGCACCGACCACGATAAACCCATTGCGGAGAATTCGCGCCCCCCACCCGGGGGCCAGCCCGTGCCTCACCAGGATGTACACGTCACTCATCAGGTAGGGCAGCCAGACCATGAACATGATGCCTGCAAACACCAGCGTCGTATTGAAGATGGATCGGGTATTGGATTCAAGCGTGCCCAGATGGCTAAAGGACTCGCGCCACCACAGCGGATCGTCCATGTTCGCCATCGTTAGGTAGATGCCGCCCACCACAAGGACGATGGTCGTCTGCAGCAGCCGGTTCACAGAGATGACAAAGACCTGCTTCACCATCCAAAAGAGCAGCGCGGCCCCTGCTGCGCCCGCAAGGATCGCTCCCTGATACTTGTCCAAGACCAGCATGCGAAACCCCGCATCGAGGATCAACACACTGGCAATGGCGATAGCCGTGAGCAATAGCGTGTATGCGGCGGTAATGGGGACCACGCCCCAGTGCCATGTCCGGCGGCGATAGGGCGGCACACGCTCGTTCCAGGCGCGCGTCCCCAACACAAAACTACCGGCCCCGGTGATCAGGGAGAGCGGGATGATCGAGACCACGAAAACCCGGCCAAATGCGCGCCAATCGCCCACCATCGGCACAGGATTTCGCTCCCAGTTGGCGACGACGATCACCAAAGCCAGCAATACGCCTGCTGGGACTGCCAGACGCAGCGCAAGCCGTTCTGTGTATTGTCCAAGTGTCTCTGGCCGGGGGTCGGTTGATTGGGCCTCGATAGCCCCGTCAGACCGCTCCCTTTGTGCCGCAGACAGCGCTTTCTTGCTGATAACGATTGGCTCGACGTCACGCATCACGATCTGCTTTTGGCTGAGTGAGTTTCTATGCGTCCATGCATGATCGGACAGCGCCCTGTCTAGTGCTTGCTTTTCTGCGTCCCGACAGGTTGACGGGCATCGCCGTCTACACTCGTCTGCGCCGCCTCTACTGCCCCCGGCGCGCCCTCTGCCTCGGCGGCAATGCGCTCAATCTCGTCGCCATTGATGACTTCCCTCTCCTGCAGCACGCGCGCGATTTCGTGCAACGCGCTAATGTGCGTGCGTAGCAGTTCGACCGCCTGATCCTGTGCGGTGTCAATCAACTGGCGCACCTCCTGATCAATCAGTGTGGCAGTCTCTGGGCCAAGTTCAGAACGCAGTTGCAGACGCTGCCCCAAATAGCCGCTGCTGCCATCCACGCTATAACGCACAGGTCCCAACGAATCACTCATGCCAAACTCTGTAACCATGCGACGCGCAAGCTGCGTGGCTTTCTCCAGGTCGTTTGCAGCTCCGGTTGACAGCTCGCCATAGATCACCAGTTCCGCTGCGCGCCCACCCAGCAGCACAGCCAGGCGTTCGCGCAGCGCTTGCTCGCCTAACAGATACTGGTCTTCCTCCGGCATTTGCATCGTATACCCCAACGCGCCCCTGGCCGTCGGGATGATGCTGACCCGGTGCACCTGGTCTGGTGTCGGCAGCAGGCTGGCGACCAGCGCATGACCCGCTTCGTGATAGGCCACTTTGCGGCGCACCGCGTCGCTCAGCGGCGTCTTGCGCTGCAGCCCGGCCACCACGCGTTCGATGGCCAGGTCAAAATCGCTCATGGCCACGACCTCGCTGTTGCGGCGCACAGCCAGCAGCGCCGCCTCGTTGACAATGTTTGCCAGGTCCGCCCCCGAAAATCCCGGCGTAATCTGTGCGATCCGGTTCAACTGCACATCCGGCGCTAACTTCACATCCTGGGTATGGATCCGCAGGATCTCGCGGCGGCCCGGTTCCGTGGGCAGCGGCACCTGGATCTGGCGGTCAAAGCGTCCAGGGCGCAGCAAGGCTCTATCCAACACTTCAGGCCGGTTGGTGGCTGCCATGATGACCACGCCGTTGTTCGGCTCAAAGCCGTCCATTTCGGCCAGCAACTGGTTGAGCGTCTGCTCACGCTCGTCGTTGGTCTGGATCGCGCCGACCGTAGACCGTGACTGGCCGATGGCGTCAATCTCGTCGATAAAAACAATACAGGGCGCTTTGGCCTTGGCCTGTTCAAAAAGGTCGC
>CAZYQJ010000916.1:1003-2120 GCA_964649925.1 uncultured Litorilinea sp. | reverse complement strand
CTATGCGCTGCCCAACCAGCGGATCGGCGACGCCACGACCAACGGCCAGGGCATTGTCTCGCACTACAACTTCCCGGCCTATCCTGCCCTGCAGGCCTGGCTGACGGAAAACCAGGACCTGATCGACCAGTACGATTCAACCGTCTACGACTCGGATAGAACGCGCGAGATCTTTGAAAGCAAGGGCTATACGCTGAACGCCAACGGGGTCTATGAAAAGGATGGCGAGCCGCTCCAGGTCGATATCCTGTTCAAGACCGAGGAGCCGATTCTGCCCGCGATCATCGTCGCCGCCTTTCAAGATGTGGGCATCGATGCGGCAGCGCGCGCCCTGGCCGGGGCCGCCTACTTTGACGCGCGTGACACGGCAGACTTTGAGATAGAGACGCATCATGTCGCCTGTGGCAGCGTCGTCGAGCCGTATGACGAGTTGAACCTGCTGCACAGCCGTTGGATCAAGCCCATTGGCGAACGGCATTCGAACAACATCTGGGGGTGGAGCAACCCGGAATATGACCAGATCGTCGAGGAGATGCAGAAACTGGAGCCGGGTGCGGCGGAACAGCATGAGTTGTTCCGCCGCGCGCTGGAGATCCGCCTGCAGGAACTCCCCATCGTCTCACTCACCCAACAGCAGCGCGTCGTGCCCTATTCGACCCGCTACTGGACGAACTGGCCTACCGCCGAGAATGACTACTTCCACCCACCGAACTGGTGGCAGACCTTCCTGATGGTTGTGATGGAGATCGAGCCTGCCACCGAATAGCGCAGGTGCGGCGAACCGGGGCTTTCCACGATACACCTGCCGCGGGAGGCCCCGGTTCGCCGGTCACAGCGGGCGTCAATACGTGCGCCGCTAGAGACGGACAGGGATAGACAAGGCCAATCATGACTGTTCAATATGTGCTTAGACGTCTGGGCATCTTTCTGCTGATCATCTGGGTTGCTTCCACGCTGAACTTTATCATCCCGCGCCTGGCCCCTGGCGATCCAGTCGCCGCCATTTTGGGTGAGATGGAGGTGCAGGGCGCAACCGTCGCCAATAGCGCGGAGATCATCGCCACCTTCCGCGAACGGTTTGGGCTGGATGATCCGCTCTATATCCAGTATTTCAAGT
>CAZYQJ010000916.1:0-993 GCA_964649925.1 uncultured Litorilinea sp. | reverse complement strand
CTGGGGTACTCTATCGCCCACTTTCCCGCCAGGGTGACTGATATCGTGGGCAGTGCCCTGCCCTACACGATCGGTTTGCTGACTGTCACCACGCTGATCACCTTTATCATTGGTATCCTGGCCGGTGCGCTGCTGGTGTGGCACGCGACGCCGCGCACGGCGCGCCTGGCCATCTCATTTTTTATGATGCTCGCGCCCATCCCCTATTACCTGCTGGCGATCATCTTTGTGTCGGTCTTTGCCTTTTCGCTGGGTCTGTTTCCCTACAGCGGCGTTGTTTCGGTGGGGCGTCTGCCCAGCCAGGGGTTTGACCTGAGCTATCTGTTGGATGTCGTGTACCATTCTACGCTGCCCGCACTGTCGATCATCATTGCCGGTGTCGGCGGGTGGATCCTGGGGATGCGCGGCATGATGGTGACGGTATTGGGTGAAGACTATCTTACCCTAGCCGAAGCCAAGGGGCTGCGTGAGCGGCGCATCTTCTACTTTTACGCCATGCGCAACGCCATGCTGCCGCAGTTCACGGGGCTGGCGATCAGCCTCGGCTACGTGGTATCGGGCGCGACCATCGTCGAGTTGATCTTTTCCTATCCGGGCATGGGCTATCGCTTGTTCCTGGCGATCAACACCAATGATTTTCCTGTGATCCAGGGCATCACCTTTTTCCTGGTGGTCTCGATTGCCGTGGCGATCCTCGTGATCGACCTGATCTATCCCAAGCTCGATCCTCGGATCACCTACCACAGGAGGTAAGCCATGAGCGTTGCATCCGTGCCGGGCGCGATCCAGGAAGAGGCTGCCGCCCAGGCGCCCAGCGAGTTGTGGACAAACATCCGTTATTGGCTGGGCAACTGGAAGCTGTCGGTCGGGCTAGCGATGATCGTCGCGCTGACCGCTTTCAGCCTGATCGGTTCGCTTGTGGTGGATTTTGACCGAACGCGCGTGGCGGCGGGGGACTTCAACGCGCCTCCCTCGGCGGAATACCCTCTGGGC
>CAZYQJ010000915.1:0-2125 GCA_964649925.1 uncultured Litorilinea sp. | reverse complement strand
GGCGATGTAGTCGCGGGGATTGCTCAGCCAGTAGACATCGGGCGGCGTGCCGCCTGCCACCATCGTCTGGAACTTACGCGGGGCTTCCTCATGGGGAACGACAAGCGGTTCCACCCCGGCGACGGCATCATTCTGATCGATAAACTGGGCAAATAGCTCCTGCACCGCTTCCACCTGAGTAGGCTGCCCACCAGCGCCGAAGCCGATGTAGTACTGCAAGGTGGCGGCCTCACCCGCAGGTTGAGCGGCCTCTCCGGACTGCTCACCTGCGCTACTGGTGCTGCCTGCTGGCGCGGGGGCGCAGGCAGCGATCGTCAATCCAGCCACGCCAAGGCTGGTCCACTTTAAAAACTCACGGCGAGACAGTCGGTTGGTGTGCATCTGAATCTCCTTGCCACTTCGATTAAGCTCGATGTCAAACCGAAAAGGTCAAAAACCGCGCATCCCTGAAGAGCGATTCACAATCGTTGGTACGGGTGTTCCTCCTTCCCATACAGCCGGACACCAGAATCTTCTTCACTCACTTGATACCGCCGATGATGATGCCTTCCATCAGATAGCGCTGAGCAAAGAAGAAGATCAGGATCAAGGGGAGAACAGCGACGACCGAGGCGGCCATCAGCCAGTGCCACGGCGTCTGAACAGAGTAGAACTCGCGAAACATCGCCAGCCCCAGCGGGACGGTGTACAGTCTTTGCGCGTTCAGATAGATCAAGGGCAGCAGAAACTCGTTCCATGACCAGAAAAAGCCGAGGATGGCGACGGTGGCCGTGGCGGCCTTGGACATGGGCATCACAATGCGCAGGTAGATGTTGAAGTGGTTACAGCCGTCAATCTTGGCCGCATCGGTAATCTCGGATGCGACGCCCATAAAGAATTGGCGGTATAGGAAGATATTGAACGGTTGGCCGAAGAAGAAGGGGACAGTCAAGGGCAGGAAGGTGTTGATCCAGTTCAACTCACGGAAGATCAGGAAGGTCGGGATCATGGTCACCTGGCTGGGCAGCATCAGCGTCGCCAGCACAATGGCAAAGAGCGCATCGCGCCCCCACCCGCGGATGCGGGCAAAGCCGTACCCGATGAGCGATGACGAGAGCACCGCGCCGATCACGACCAGCCCGGAGACAATGACGCTGTTCAGGAAGTAACGCCCAAAGGGCGCAGCGGTCAACGCATCGGGGTAGTTTTCCCATTGGATGACCTTGGGCAGCGGGCGCGGCGGGAAGAGAAATACCTCGACCTGGGTCTTGAGCGAGCTTGAGAGCATCCACAGAAACGGCAGCGCAAAGAGCAGCCCCCCCACAATCAATATGAGGTAGATCCATGCGGTGCTTAACAGCTTGCGTGTACTGATGCGCCCCCAGACGGATTCACGCATTTGGGGCAGGGATTGGGCTTTGGTCTGCGCCATGTCTGATCCTCTCTCACATCTGGTAGAACACCCGCTCCCGCGAGGTGCGGAAGACGAGATAGGTAAAGAAGGCGATGATGGCGAACAACACCCAGGCCAACGCCGAGGCATAGCCCATCTGGAAGTACTGGAAGGCGTTGCGATAGAGATACAGCACATAGAAGAGGCTGGCATTGCCGGGCCCGCCTGCCGTCATCACATAGGCCTGCGTAAAGACCTGGAACGAGTTGATCATGCCGATGATCAGGTTGAAGAGGATCACAGGCGAGACGATGGGGATCGTGACGTTCCACAGCTTGCGCCAGGACCCTGCGCCGTCCAGTTCGGCGGCTTCATAGAGTTCCCCTGGCACGCTCTGCAGCCCGGCCAGAAAGATCACCATCGACGTGCCCACGCCCCACAGGTTCATCATGACAAACGAGGGGATCACCCACGTTCGCGAGTAGATCCACTCTGGGCCGGTGATGCCCACCAGGCTGAGCAGCCAGTTGATCAGCCCGAACTTGGGGTTGAGCAGCCACATCCAGAGCATTGCCACGGCCACGCCCGACACCAGCGAGGGCAGATAGTAGAGCGTACGGAAGAAGGCAATGCCGCGCACCCGCACATTCATGAGCAGCGCCAGCAGAAAGGCAAAGGTCAGCGCCACCGGCACGTTGAACACGGTGTAGATCGCCGTCTGCTGGTGCGACTGCCAGAAGAGTTCATCGCGAA
>CAZYQJ010000914.1:0-2127 GCA_964649925.1 uncultured Litorilinea sp. | reverse complement strand
TGGTCCGCAACATGGCTGAATACATGATGGCCCCCTAGGATCGAGCGGCCAAACCGGGCTGCTTGGTGCTATACTGTTAAGAACAAGGCCGCAGTGTGTCAGCGTCCGCATCGCCAGCACATCGTGTCCCTTCCTCGCAGTTTCTTCATTGGCAGGATCGACTGCGCCAGCGGAAAGTAATTGGTTGTGGAACGCTCAGTATACCCTCATCTGTGGCCCTACGTGGGGCGATTTACGGTTGTTCACATCCTGACCTATGCAGCCGTTGCACCCCTGTTTTTGACCTTCCAAAGCATGCTGCCGGAGTCAAGGCGAATTGCGCTAGAGTTGTACGAACCTTTTCGCCCGATCACCTCCATGACAGTAACAGGCCAGACCCTGCGTGGGCTGGCCTTCGCTTTTGTTTTCTACCCGTTCTATCCTGTGACCTTGGCAGGCCGCCGCGGAAAGTGGATCCTGTTTGGCGCGCTGTGGGGTCTTGCTCTCGTTGGCTCTGTTGAACCACAGCCGGGGTCCATCGAGGGGCTTATCTACACCGAGATCGCATGGTTCGAACACGCTGCGGTCTTGGTGGCCGTGGCAATTGAGATGCTGCTGTTTGTCTGGCTGTTCAGCCTGTGGGAGACACGCTTGCATGCGATGGACGGGGTGCAAGGACAGGCAGCTTCTCCGGCAGATCCAAAACGGGTCAGAGGGTACACCGTTCGCTTTATCCTGATTCACCTGATCACCTATGTTGTGATCGGGGGTGTCTTCTACCAGATTGCAGGCTATGAAGATGCCTTGGAGTCTATGGAGATTTTTGAGCTATGGCGTCCCCAGGACACAATGGCGGCTGTGTTCCTGGTCTTTTTCGGACAGATCTTCCGGGCGATATGGCTGGCGCTCTTATTACACCCGTTTTACCATACCTACATCCGGCGTAAGCACGGCTGGCTGCTATTGTTTCTGCTGATTTTCGGCTTGACAGCACTGGGGTCGCCGCTCTTTCTGACCGAATTCATCTCAATTGATGGCCCCTTCGCTGAATTTCTACAAGACCTTATTGTGGGCATTCCTGAAATCGCCGCCCAGATGCTGATCTTTGCGCTGGTCTTTTTTGTCTGGCAGAGAAGCGTAGAAAGGCGCTACTCGGCGATGCCGACGTTCACCCCCCAGGTGTAGACCAACTCGCCGCCCAGCCATCCGCTCATCACCACCAGGAGGCTCCCCACCACCAGCAGCAGCGTCAGCCAGGGGCGCGCGGCGGGCGCATCCAGCAGGTCGGACGGGGCATCCGGCGCGCGGCGATGGCGTCTGGCCGCCCACAGCCACTGGCGATAGAGCAGCACCGCATAGATCACCAACAACGCCAGCCCGGATCCAATGTGCCAGTTCAGCACCGCCGAAAAGGGAGAACGCGGCGGCAGGCCGCTCTGCGCCAGCAGCCCGGTCAGCACCGCTGCCACCGCGCCCAGCCACCCCACGCGCATGGGCCACCAGGCCAACACACGCAGTTCAGCGCGGCGCAAGCCCGCCAGATAGAGTAGCGCCGCGACACTCCCCAGCAACAGCAGCGCAATGGGAAAATGAACAACCGGAGGGTGTAACGTTTCGAGGTTCATCGAGTCTCATCTAATGACAGTGATGGTAGTGACAATGGTAGTTACGGCGCGCCCGCATGCATTCCAACCTCACTTGGGACGCGAGTTTACAGGGTAAAACGATAGCAACTTGTAATCTCATTTTAAGGCAATGTTCATGCTTTGCCAGTATTCTGTGTTTGTGGCAGCGACTTTGCACCTGATCTGCCCGGCATCACAGCTGCCCAGACCTTATATGACCCCACGTTATCCCGTTGTACAGTGATCTTATCGTTCGCACCGGCGATCCCCGGTCCGCACAGAAAGGGAGTACCACGTCATGGTCAAGATTGCGCCATCAGAAATTACCCCTGAGCACGTCTATCTCAACCGCCGCGCCTTTATGGTGGGTGCAGGATCGCTGGCCGTAGGCAGCGCGCTGGCCGCGTGCAGCGTCCCCGGCATTCAGCCCGCTGGCCCGGCTGCCGCCCCGGCTGCCCAGGCTGCGCCCCCGCCTGCGGATCTGCCCGAAGCCCTGGCGCACGCCGAACCGTATGCGAGCAGC
>CAZYQJ010000913.1:0-2133 GCA_964649925.1 uncultured Litorilinea sp. | reverse complement strand
CCATCTGGATCGCCGACTATGTGATGATGGGCTATGGCACAGGCGCGATCATGGCCGTCCCTGCCCATGACGAGCGCGACTTCGCGTTCGCCTCTAAGTATGGGATCGAGATTCGCCGCGTGATCAGCGACCCGCAGGGCAGCACCGGCCCGGTCACCGAGGCCTACACCTCCAAGACCGAAGGCATGATGGTCAACAGCGGCCCCTTCGACGGCACGCCCATGAGCGAAGCCGTAGACAAGGTGATCGCCTGGCTGGAAGAGACCGGACGCGGCAAGCGTGCCGTCAACTACCGCCTGCGCGACTGGCTGATCAGCCGCCAGCGCATGTGGGGCGCGCCCATCCCGATCATCTACTGCGATCAGTGCGGCACGGTCCCTGTTCCCTATGAGGACTTGCCCGTCCTGCTGCCCGACGATGCCGAGTTCAAGCCGACCGGCGAAAGCCCGCTGAAGTATCACGAAGGCTTCCGCTATGTCAAGTGCCCGCAGTGCGGCGGCGATGCCGAACGCGAGACGGATACCATGGACACGTTCGTCTGTTCCAGTTGGTATCACTACGCCTACATCGCGCCCTACTGGAAGGCCGGAGAGACCATCCACGCCGATGACATGCCCTGGGACATGGAGAAGGGGGCCTACTGGCTGCCGGTCGACCAGTACACAGGCGGCATTGAACACGCCACCATGCACCTGCTGTATACGCGCTTCTTCACCAAGGCGCTGCGCGACCTGGGCATCGTCAACTTCGATGAGCCGATGATGCGCCTGTTCAACCAGGGGACCATCCTGGGACCGGACGGCGAGAAGATGTCCAAGAGCCGGGGCAACGTGATCAACCCGGACGACTATGTGTCACGCTACGGCGCGGACACCGTGCGCGGCTATCTGATGTTCATCGGCCCGTGGGATCTGGGCGGCCCCTGGGACCCTAGCGCCATCGAGGGCGTGAGCCGCTTCCTGACCCGCGTCTGGAATGTGGTGGTGGAGCCGCCGCGCAACGTTCAGGGGGAAGCTGACCCGGATGCGGAACGCGTGCTGGAGCGCAAGCTGCACCAGACGTTGATCAAGGTCAACGACGACATGGCGAACTTCCGCTTCAACACGGCTGTCGCCGCCCTGATGGAACTGAACAACACCCTGCTGCATGCCAAGGAAACGCCGGTGGTTGGGAGGCCGATCTGGGAGGAGGCCATTGACAAACTGATCCTGATGATGGCCCCTATCTTCCCGCACATCAGTGAAGAACTGTGGCACCACCGCGGCCATGATGAAAGCGTGCACCTGCAAGCCTGGCCCCAGGGCGACCCGGCCAAAGCGGTCGAAGACCAAGTGACCGTCGTCGTCCAGGTCAACGGCAAGGTGCGCGACAAGTTGATGGTCGCACCAGGCACAGACAACCAGACGGTTGAATCCCAGGCGTTGGCCCTGGAGAATGTGCAGCGCTGGATGGACGGCAAGAGCGTTCGCAAGGTCATCGTCGTCCCCGATAGGCTGGTCAACATCGTCATCGCTTAGCCTGTACGGCACAGCAAGAACCCCCTTACGGCGAGCGGGGCTGTCACGCCCCGCTCGCTTTTTGTACAATACGCACAGGCAACGCTGCTCCAATATTGGTACATTTGTCACTTTCGGTCGCTGTTTCGATCATGTACAATTGTGTAATAACTCCAATGGCGCAGTCGTTCCATCTTTGACATTTAGCTGTTTACACAACGTTAGCCAACCGGCGGGCAACATTAATCTGTCCTTAAGGAAACAATGTTTCAATTGGTGGGTCCCGGAGAGTAGCAGCGCAATATCCCCTCCGACAGACAGACAAGGCAGACGCCTTTCATAGACGGTTTCGGTTTGGTGCGGTTTTGGTTGAAGGAGGCAAGGCAGTGATTCACAAATCTCGATCGCCCCTACCAGGCCACGTGCGTGTGGTTTTTGAGTTGCCCTCGTGCGTGTGGGCCGATCGCATCTACCTCACAGGCGATTTCAACAACTGGAACGACCGCGATCTTCCGCTCCACCAAGATCGTACTGGTGTTTGGCAGGCGACGCTAGACCTGCCAATTGGCAAGCAGTATGAGTTTCGCTATGTGATTGACGGGCAATGGCGCACCGACTTTCACGCCGACGGCTACAC
>CAZYQJ010000912.1:1108-2134 GCA_964649925.1 uncultured Litorilinea sp. | reverse complement strand
CTTCGGTCAGACGCTGTTCCAGCCGGAAGGCATTAAAGACATAGATCCCCATTGAGGCCAGGTTGCCCTTGTCCCGTTCCTTGGGCTTCTCATGGAACTGGACAATGCGCTGGTCCTCATCCACCTGCATGATGCCAAAGCGGTCAGTCTGCTCAATGGGGACAGGCATAACGCCCACTGTCAAGTCTGCGCCGGTCGCCCAGTGATATTCCAGCATGGGCGTGTAGTTCATCTTATAGATATGGTCGCCGGAGAGCACCAGCACCGTATCGGCGCGGTGTTCCTCGATATAGTCCAGATTCTGTAGGATGGCGTCCGCCGTTCCGGCATACCAGTGCTGTCCCTGACGCTGCTGGTAGGGCTGGAGCAGGCGCACCCCCCCGCGGCTGCGGTCCAAATCCCACGGCTTGCCGATGCCGATATGCTCATTCAAGCTGTGAGGACGGTACTGCGTCAGGACAGCGACGGTGTAGATGCCGCTGTTGACACAGTTGCTTAGGGTAAAATCAATGATGCGGAATTTTCCGGCAAAGGGGACTGCCGGTTTTGCGCGTGCTTCGGAAAGAACGGTGAGGCGAGTCCCCTCGCCCCCGGCCAGGATCATGGCAATGGTTTTCATAGCTTGTTATCCGCTCACTAATAGGCGCGGGTTTACAGAATACTGCTCCACTGATCGTTATACTCGGACCTATACTAACCCAAGTACGTGCATTGTTCAACCAGATGGTCACCCATCCTCAGAGACAGGATCACAGCGTACCGGCGTCTAGCAGCAGGCTTGCAGGTGTGATACGCATCTGCCCACATCAATGCAGGTTTTGGGTTTGTCGAAAGACGCAGGTATAATATCAGGTCGCGATTTACGTCAACATCTGACATCTGAGATACTATCGGCGATGATGGGTCAAGACACCTTATTCGTTCATTTTTTCACTTAGAGGAGGAAAGCGTGCTGCAACGCCAAACCCAAACAGCAGCTTTCTGGCGCGATCAGTTTGAGGTCTCCTCAAGCGACTTGGATTTTCT
>CAZYQJ010000912.1:0-1098 GCA_964649925.1 uncultured Litorilinea sp. | reverse complement strand
CCCTGCTCCTGGATGCCCAGTCGTCCAAAACGCTGGAGGAACTCTCACTGGCACTGATCCAGGAGTATATGCGGCGGGAGAATTCCAGGATCGAGTCGGAGTTGTCCAAAGGCACGGTGTACGTGCCCAGAACGCGGTACGAAGTGGGCCAGACGCTGGTATTCCCGGCGCTGGATTTCGCCACGGGGGAAGTGGTGGGGGTACGTCCCGGACAAAACCCCGAACACGGCGACTTTGAGGTGATTAAAGTTCAGTTCCCCGGCACAAGCCAACCGCGCGAATTTGCTGCCGGGCTGCAGACGGCTCACCGGCTCAACCAGACCAACGGCGACAGCCTGCTCCACGACGACGCGCTGCTTTCCGCCGAGGAAGTCTACTCGCTCTATCAAAGCGAGATTGACGAGAGCATTTTGTATGCGCTGGAAGAAGGCGACCGCAGCGATGATTTTGTCGAGGTGGACGGCCAATGGCTGCTGGCAGATATGCTGGCCGAGGTGCATGTGGGCCATCTCAACATTGCCGAAGCGTTGATTGAGGTCAATGACAACCCAGTCAACACCGACGGGCTGCTGGCCGAGGTCGAGTTGGATGCGAATGTCAGCCCGGCGATGCAGCGCATCAGCCTGGAACACGCCCTCGCCAAGGATGCGCGGTTCGACCGCGTGGAGCATCAGGACGAACCGGCCTGGTTCCTCAAGCGGATGGAACCGGCGGAGGTGGTTAAGCCGCCGCTGGCGCTGCGCCCCTCCAGCGTTCCCTATAATCGCGCCCTGCTCAGCGTCGAACTGCTCCAGACCGAATGGGAGCTAGACGACGAATGGGGTGAAAGCTCCCTCAGTTCAGAACTGCCTGCCATCGTTCCCAACACCAGCTTGAGCCTGACCTATCCACACCGGCGCTGTGGAACGCTGCCGCTGAATGGCCGCACGCGCAGCTTTTTCCCCACCCACAACGGCAAGTCCACGGTCACATTTATTGATGGCCGGTGGGCGACGCAGTATACAGGCTGGGTGGTTGGCGATGGGCGCTATGTGGCCGGGCTGGGCAAGTGGATGGAAGACCATGCCCTGCCGGTCGGCGCGATCATCACGCTGGAAC
>CAZYQJ010000911.1:0-2134 GCA_964649925.1 uncultured Litorilinea sp. | reverse complement strand
GATCGTGGTGCAGTCTTTTTCCAAGGCCTACTGCATGACCGGCTGGCGGCTGGGCTGGGTGGTGAGCCGCCACGACTTGATACGCAAGGCGGCGCAACTCAACGAGTTCATCATCTCGCACGCCCCTTCGATGATCCAGCGCGCGGGCGAGGCTGCGCTGATCCACGGCGAAGATGCTGTCTCCGCCCTGGTCGAGCAGTTGCATGAGCGCATAGCCTTCTGTGCAGGCGCGCTGCGTTCGGTGGCGCGCATCTCGTTGCCCAAGCCCGAAGGGGCATTTTATCTCTTTCCACGCATCATGGGGCTGGACGACCCGATGGACTTTGCGCTGGCGCTGCTGCGCGATCAGAAGGTGGCGGTCGCGCCCGGCACGGCCTTTGGCGCGGGCGGCGAGGGCAGCGTGCGCATCTGCTTTGCGTCCGATTTCTCTGTCCTGGAACCGGCGATGGAACGCTTTTGCCGGTTTGTCGAACGATATTAAAGTGAACAGACTGCAACCGCTGAAAGGGATGATCATGGCTGCCGAAGAAACCAAAGCACAAGATAAGGTACTGCGCCATGTGGTGTTGTTTGCCTTTAAGCCCACGGCCACGCCCGACGACATCCGCCGCATCGAAGAAGCCTTTGCCGCGCTGCCGGGCAAGATTGACGCCATCCTCGATTTCGAGTGGGGCACGGATGTGAGCGTGGAGGGCAAGGCGAACGGCTTTACCCACTGCTTTTTTGTGACCTTCCGCGATGAGGCGGCCCGTGCCGTCTATCTGCCCCACCCCGACCACCAGGCCTTTGGCAGTCTGCTGCGCCCGCATCTGGAAAAGTCGCTGGTCTTCGATTACTGGGCGGAGCGGTGACCATGAAGGTTGTCTTTCTCACAAACCTGGCTCCGGAGACGGCAGAACTGCTCACGCGCCATGCGCCTGCGGGCTACGAAGTCACGACCGCGGCCACATCGCTGCCAAAAGCTGAACAGGCCGCGCTGCTGGCGGATGCCGATTTTCTGATCCTCTTCCCCGGCGTGATCGCCCCGGAGGCGCTGGCCGCCGCGCCCAAACTCAAACTGATCCAGTTGGTGAGCGCGGGCTTTGATCAGCTAGACCTCAACCTGTGCCGCGAGTTGGGGATTCCTGTTGCCAACAACGGCGGCGCCAATGCAACCGACGTGGCCGAACATACGCTGGCGTTGATCTTGGGTTGGTTCCGGCGCATGGTGGAGATGGATGCGAATGTGCGCCGCGGGGCGTGGTCGGCGATTGATTCAGGCATGACCACCTACACAATCCACGGCAAAACCGTGGGTATTGTGGGGCTGGGTAACATCGGGCGCAAGGTCGTGCCGCTGCTGCGCGCCTTTGGGGCCGATGTGCTGTATACAGACGCCACCCCTGCGCCCATTGCGGTAGAACAATCGTTGGGCGTCACACGCGTGAGCATGGACGAACTGCTGCGCCGCGCTGATGTGGTGTCGCTGCATGTGCCGCTCAACGCCCAGACGCGGGGGCTGATCGGCGCGGCGGAACTGGCGTGCATGAAGCCGGCTGCGCTGCTGGTAAATACCTGTCGCGGGCCGGTGGTGGACGAAGCGGCGTTGATCGAGGCGTTGCAGCGCGGCCAGATCGCCGGGGCTGCGCTTGACGTGCTGGAGAAGGAACCGCCCGCGGCGGACAACCCCCTTTTCACCATGCCCAATGTGCTGCTTTCACCGCACATCGCTGGGGTGACCAAAGACACCTGGGCACGGCGCGCGGCCTTTATCTTTGAGAATTTGCAGCGCGTGGCGCAGGGACGGCCCGCGCAGGCAGTGATATCCTAGAGGCGGTTGCCTATGTCGAGCGGCGAACTTTGCTTTCTTCCTGCATGTGAACTGGCGCGGCGCATCCGCAGCCGCGAACTGTCGGCGGTTGAGGTGATGGAGGCACACCTGCGCCAGGTCGAGCGCGTCAACCCGCAGGTCAACGCCATTGTGACCCTGCTGCCTGATCGTGCGCTGGACGGGGCGCGTGCCGCCGATGCCGCGTTGGCGCGTGGGGAGGCGATCGGCCCGCTGCACGGTCTGCCCATCGCACACAAGGACTTGGTGCCCACCACAGGCATCCGCACGACATGGGGGTCGCCCATCTATCGCGACCATGTGCCC
>CAZYQJ010000910.1:0-2142 GCA_964649925.1 uncultured Litorilinea sp. | reverse complement strand
GGAACAGATGAAGTCTAGACCAAAGCCGAATCGTTGTCAACGCGGCGGATTTTGCGGGGTGCGTTCCACGGATGAGGCGGGATTAGGTAGGCAGGGACAAATGGCGCCAGGTGGCGTGCCAACGGTCACTGAGCAGGGCACAGCGCAAGGCCAACATGGCCTGTGCGCCGGCACGCCTCCAGCACAGCGAGCGCCGTTGCGGCATCTGTAAAGCCGCTTTCCACCAGCCACACCGTTTCCGCTGACTGCCAGCCGCAGACATACCCCAGGAGGGCACCGTCGCCACGCCCTTCCACGACATAGACGGGGTAGCCCGCGCCCTGGATCAGGTAGACCCACTCATCGGCGCTGCGCACGGTGTGCAGCGACAGCGATGCAAAGGACTGGGCATAGAGCGGCATGAGCGCGGGGATATCGGCAGGGGCAGCGCGGCGCAAGCGGATATTCGATGCCAAGGGGCTGTGCGGGATCTGTCCTGTCGCCAGGCTGTCCGCGGCCCAATGGTCAAGCGCATAGGCGTAGCCAAACTGGCGGTAGTAGTAGGGAATGCCTTCGATGATACAGAGGTCAACCGCCTGTTGCGCGGCGCGGCGGTGAAAGCGTTCGATCTGCTCGCGCACCAGCCCGCGGCGGCGGTAGTCGGGGTGCGTGACCACCATTTCAAGCATGGCCGCGGTCAGGGGGATGCCTGCGAGCGCTAGCCGCCAGGGAATGAGGCAGATGGTGGAGACGACCTGGCCGGTGCGTTCATCCTCCACCATCACGAAGTCGTCCCAGGCAGCGCCAGGGTGATGGTGGATCAAGGCGCGGCAGGTAGCGGCCTGGTCCGCGCCGTTGACCGCGCCGTTAAACTCGGCAAAGGCCTCAGCATCCGCCTGATCGCGCACGCCGTGCATGAGCAACGTATCGGCAAGACGTACACTACTTCCGGCACTTATCTGCGCCATCCTACACCAAGAGAGCAGTCAAATGGTACGGCCGTGGAGAAAACCATAGCCGGTACACGGAACAGATACCCGCTGGGGCTTCTCAGCGGCGATGTTGGTGCGCGGTGTCGATCGCGGCCTTCAGGCTGTCCCACGGCGTGTCGCTGGGCACGGTACAGTCCGCGGCGAGGATGAAGCGTTCCGGCGCATGGGCGAGCACGCTGCGCACGGCCGTACGGACTTCTGCTGCGCTGCCCGTGGCGATCACGCCCTTGCGCTCCAACCCGCCCATGTAGGGCCGACCAACGATCTGGGCAACCTCGGTCGGCAGCAGTTTCCGGTCTCCCAGCGTCAGACTGCAATTCACGACATGACCTGGGTAATCCAGAAAGGGCGTCAGGTCGTCGTAGCCGCCCACATAATCGCAGATATGGAGAATGTTGAATGTACATCCCTTGATTGTATCCCACACGGCCAGGTCAGTGGGCTTGATATAGCGCTGGAAGAGGCTGCGGTCGTGAAAGCGGAACGTCTCGCCGCCTTGGGTTGAGGCATAAAAGCCGTCCACCCCGGCGCGCATGCAGCCCTGCGCTAAGGTGATCACGTTTTCCGTCATGGTCGCCAGCCCCTTCACGACCGCGTCTGGGTTCTCGTCCAGGTGCCCGGCCAAGTCCACGTCGGCGGCCAACTGCATCGCCAGCATAAACGGCGAATAGAGCGTCATCACGACCAGAGCCTCAGCGCGCGCCGCCTTGACCAGCCCTTCGACCACGCGCAGCGTCGGTTCAAAGAACGAATCCGGATACAGGGGGATCTGCGCCCAGTCGTCGGCCTGGCGGATAGGAGGCGCAGGCGGCAGACGCTGTTCATATTGGATTTTGACGAAATCCATCCCCGTTGCGCGGAAATACTCCAGGTGTTTGTCCACTGCGGCCTGGCCTGCATGGTAGGCGCGGTCAAAGTGCATGAAGAAGGCCGCTGGCGTGTAATCTAAGGGCGCTCCATCGTAAACTAAATCGAGTATTGCCTCGCGCTTGTTCATAAAAAACCTCGCTTGGACACTCCCCGCTCAAAGCGGGGAGAGGAAAAGCGGCGGGTGCTCCTGGCCGCGATGGGCGAACTGGAAACCTTCGGGTGGTGCACGGTTCAGGACCGCGACACGAGCGGCCCAACAAGCTGGAGGTGAACCCCGGCATTCATCCGCGCTTCAACGAAC
>CAZYQJ010000909.1:0-2144 GCA_964649925.1 uncultured Litorilinea sp. | reverse complement strand
GAGATGCCCGCCGCGATCATGGCGGCGTGAATGGTTGCGGTGCCACTGCTTGTCGCCACGGCATAGGCGACGCCGTTCTTGGCGGCAAACTCGGTTTCTAGCTGGTGAACCTTTTTGCCCTGGGCATAGAAGAGCGTGCCCTGCCGGATCGCTTCCTCCAATTCGCCCAGTTCTTCTTCCCCATAGCGCCGTTCGCTGCCATAGGGCGTCTGTTTGGCTGGCGTCCCACCCGCAATGGCGGGCAGGTCGGTGGTTGTCGTGGGCGTCATCGCGTTTGCTCCTGACAATCATGCGGTCTCGTTTGTCTGGAAGGCCAGCCGCGTGCATCCATCCGCAGCGGCGTCAAAGCTCGCGGCGTGGAAGGTAAAGCCCCAGCGTGTGATCGTGGACGCGTCTGCTGCCACGCCATCGACGGTGATTTGCCCTGGTGCGCCGCCAAGCCATAACACGGTTGCGCCCTCCAGCGCGGCGCGCGTGTGCAGCGTGACCTGTGCGCCTGCAGCGGCCTGGCTGTACTCACGCCATGCAATCTGGCGGCGGGCGCGTTCCCACCGGTTGATCTCCGCTGCCGTCCACCATTCCAGCCCTTGCGCCCGGGCCGCGGCCACGGCATGCAGGAGCGCTTCGTCTACGCCCGGTTTGTCGATGTGGGCGGGATGAAAGAGCAGGTGCAGGATACCGTGGCTGCGTACCACTGCATCCAACATGGGGTCGAGAATGGCGGGGGGCGCAAAGACCAGAAGATCCTGTGTCGGCGTGGGCAGTTCCAGCACGTCCAGCGTGTTGCCTGCAAAGTCCAGCGGGAAATAGGGGCGGCATGTGCCAAAATTGAAGCCTGCTTCGCCTGTCTTGGAAGCCCCCTTAGACTGGTCAAGTTGGATGCCATGTGCTACGCACCACTGCCAGAGATCGCTGTCGCCTTCCCAGCGCAGATAGTGGTTTTTGTTGCTCACCGGCTTTTGGCCGTCGAACATGGCGCTCAGTTTGACCCACTGATCATGAAAGAGATCGGCGCTCCACGGGCAGCCAGGGCTCATGCTGTCATAGTGCATCGCCAGTTCATGGCCTTCAGCGCGGATGCGGTTGATCAGCGGCGCATCATAGCCGGGCCAAATGACACACCAGGTGGCGTGGACCCCGGCCTGCGCCGTCACCTTCAGCAACCGTTCGGCCTTGGCCGGTTCATTCTGGTCGCTGTCGTGTGAGAGGTGGGCCAGCGCGGGCAGGTTGCGCGGGTACAGCCAGAGCAGGGGCAGCGCGATCTGGGCCTGATCCGCCAGGTAGAAGAGGCTGCGCAGCAATAGTTCACGCCAGTGGTCGGCAATAGGTTCAAAGAAGCCCTTCAGCCCCGGCACGCCCGGCACAGGCTGGCGGTCAAAGATCCAATCCAGCACGCCGCCATCACTGCTCTTGAGCACATTGTCACCCACAGGCGCGGTGCCGTCCGGTGCAGAGACGCCGTCGCGGCTGACGCCAACGCCCTGCTGGATGCGGACGACAGACCCCGGGATATCCGGCGCGATCAGCAGGCAGGATCCTTGCCCTACGTGTTTCTCCGTCACGGCGGCGCGATCCGTCGTGCGCTGGTGGGCATCCAACACTGTTGCCAGCACGGTTGCGTCGGTCGCCTGGACGGGGAGGCCGTTGAAGTAGTGCAGCGGAATCCGCACATGGTCCAGGATGCGGTGCGGCGTTGCGCTGTGCAGATAGCCTTCGCCCAGCGTGCTGCCACCGCCGCCGCCAAAGCTGCTGTAGGCAGGGGCTTCGGGCGCAACGCCAAAGAGCGCGGCTGCGCCGCCTGTACCGCCTACAGCCAGCCAGCGACCGCCGCCTTCCACCCAGGCTGCCAGTTGCTCCAGGAGTTCGGCAGGCAGCGCGCAGTCGCCCACGGTCAGCAGCAGGCGCAACTCGGGCAGCGCCGCGGCGAGACCCTCTGCCGATATTTCGCTATAGCACAGCCCGGCATGGCGCAGGATCTCATGCGTATAGTGAGGATAGCTGACCGTACGCGCCACGTTGGGCAGTGGTTCGGGCAGGATGCACACCCCGACAGGCGAAACGAGTGCGTTGCTCATGGCGCTACAACTCCTGGAGATGGACGCGCCTGTTTTCGTCCATGCTGCGGTCAATCGCCTTGCCGATGC
>CAZYQJ010000908.1:0-2145 GCA_964649925.1 uncultured Litorilinea sp. | reverse complement strand
GCGCGGATGGAGCCGGTCCAGCCGTGGAGGGCGAGTTCATGTTTTTGGCCGTCGCACAGGTGTGCAGGTAGGCGGATTTCCTGGTGGTGGCGGTCGCCTGCGGCCAGCGGTTTGCCGTCCACATAGACCAGGGTTTCGGGGTGGCTGAAGTCCCCGGCCACGCCGAGGGGCAGATAGAGGGCAACCGGGGCTTGAGCCGCCCATTCCTGGGGCGCGGTGAAACTGCCGCGCAAGATGAAATTTTGGTTGCTTCCCCCCCAGTGCGAGTATGGCTCCAGGGTCGTCCAGGTGTCGTCAGGGCTGTCGTCGAGCGGCGGCAGGGTCATGGGGTCGGGCAAGAGCTTCATGCGAAAGGTGGGCAGCGGGTTGCTGCGGCGGTACACCAGTCCTTCGATCAAATTCAAACGTTGGGCAAGCTTTTGCGCGGTCCAGCGCACGGTATGGATCATGGTGATTCCTTTCAGGCTGGTTAGGAACCGAATATCAATCGGTCACATCGGGCAAGATATCCTGATGATGCGTTGCGCTGCTGCACAGCCTCGCGCAGCGGTATGCTGGGCAAGTTCCTGCCGAATGGGTGATCCGCTATTATCATACGCCGAGAAGCAAGGATCATAAACTCCTGGAATCGGCTGGGCGATTTGGGTGTATAGTGAGAGAAAACAAACAATGCACCCAAGGAGCTAACGATGCGCTACGGCATTGAAGTGGTGACGTTGGGCGAATTGGCCGACCCGCGGCGCGTGGTGCAGTTGGCTGAAGCCGCTGAGGCAGCCGGTTGGGAAGGGGTGGTCGTGTGGGATCACCTGGGCTTTGTGATGGGCATCCCGTCGGGAGACCCGTGGATCGTGCTGGCGGCAGTGGCGCAGGCGACCACGCATCTGCGTCTAGCCACCGGCGTGACGCCGCTGGCGCGCCACCAGCCGCACATGCTGGCGCATATGCTGGCCGCGCTGGACAGGCTGAGCGAGGGCCGCGTGATCCTGGGCGTGGGGTTGGGCGGCGTGGCCGAAGAGTTTTCGGTCTTTGGCGGCCCAGGGGATGCTCGCGTGCGGGCGGCGATGGTGGACGAAGGGCTTGACCTGCTGGCCCAGTACTGGCGCGGTGAGCCGGTGACGCACCGGGGAACCTACTACCGGGCGGATGGCGTGACGCTCTCCCCGCTGCCCGTGCAGCAGCCGCGCATCCCGGTCTGGATTGGCGGCGAGAGTGCGCCCGCGCTGCGCCGGGCCGCGCGCTGGGATGGCTGGATCATCAACGGGGTGAATGAGGCCAACGAGTATGTGCGCAGCCCGGCGCAGATGGCGGAGAAGATCGCGTACATCCACCAGCACCGCCATCAGCACTATGACGACGGCGCGCCCTTTGAGGTCGCCATGACAGGGCTGACCCGACCGGGCGATCATGCGGTGGTGCAGCCGTACGCCGATGCGGGGGTCACCTGGTGGTTTGAAACGCTGCACGGTTACCGGGGGGATTTTGACACGCTGCTGGCGCGCGTGGATGCGGGGCCGCCGCGTTAATTGCGCTTCCAGGGTAACAATCGGGCCAGGTTGCCGCCTTTGACTTTGGCGCGTTCGGCTTCGCTCCAGAAAAGCAGGTGGGCATCGACAATGGCGGGTGTGCCGCTGCCCCAGACCACGCGATCCGGCCCAAAGGCGGAGGTCACCCAGCGCGTGAAGGGGCGTGCGCTGGTGTAAAGCGGCGCGTCCTCGGCAAAATGGTTCAGACCGGAAAGCTTCATATAGACATTGGGAAAGCGCGCCAGGTCAAGCACATCGGCGAACTCGACGCCGCTGCCCATGTGTGGCTCGGCCAGGTGGTCAATCAATACAGGGGTGTCCGGGTGCTCGACGATGCGCCGCACGACCTGGCGCGCGTAGTTGGGGCCGATGTGCAGTTCGACGATCAAACCGAGGTCAGCGGCTGCGCGCCAGAGTGCGATAACGCCGGGGTCGTCAAAGCTGGTTAGGTATTGATCTTTGCCCCGGTGGGCGTGGAAGCGCAGCGCCACAATGCGCGGCTCTTGGGCCACTAGGTCGGCCAGCTTTTGTGGCGCAGCCGGGTCGTCGGGGTAAAAGAGGGCTGTACCGAGCAGCCGATCCGGTTCCCGGCGCAGACAGTCCAGCACAAGCCGGTGGTCGT
>CAZYQJ010000907.1:0-2146 GCA_964649925.1 uncultured Litorilinea sp. | reverse complement strand
GGAGCGATGACCTGGTGGATGAATGACTATATCCACCGCGTCAACATCCTCCACGGCAACTGGCAGGAGATGGGTGTCGGCGTTGGCACACGCGGCGGCGAGATGATCTTTGTCACCGTCTTTTCGGGCAACGGCGGAGATGACCAGCCTGCCGAAGTTGCAGTGGCCGCGGCTGCGCCTGAACAGCCTGCACCCGAAGCCGCGCCCCCGCCAGCGTCACCTGCCCCGGCACAGCCGCTGGCAGTTCCGGCTGAGGGGATGGACTACACCATCCAGGCAGGGGATACGCTGATGAGCATTGCGCAGGCGTATGGCATGTCATGGGAGAAACTGGCCGCGGCCAATGCGCTGGGCGAGGGTTCGCTGCTCCAGATCGGCCAGGTGATCCGGCTGCCAGGGGCGAATTCACCGGCGTCCGCCGCCCAAGCCGTGCCCGCAGAGGCTCCGCCAGCGGTGGAGACCGAACCCTATACGGTACAGGAAGGCGATACGCTCTTCAGCATTGCGGCGCGACGGGGTGTGACCTGGCAGGAAGTCGCGGCGGTCAACGGCTATGGGGAGCAGGCGATCTTGCAGATTGGGCAGGAGATCCAGGTGCCCAAGAAGAAAGTGATCGCGGCCGAGACGCCCACAGGCTTTGCGTCGGCACCGGCTAATCCGGCGACGACAGCCCCGGCAGCAAGCGCGGAGAATATGCACACCGTCGCCGATGGTGAGACGATCATCAGCATTGCACTGCAACATGACCTCGACTGGCAGCAGCTTCTGGCACTAAATGGGCTGGCCGAAGACACGCTGCTCCAACCTGGACAACAACTCCGCCTGCGCTAAACAAGCTTTTGCGACCCTTTCCAGCTTGACATCCTGTTTGGGCTGGGCTATGATCGCGCAACAATTGAATCACACGCTCTTATCCAGAGAGGTGGAGGGACCGGCCCGAAGAAACCTCGGCAACCCGGCAGTGGGGCGCGACGATGCGTCACATAGCGCCAGGGTGCCAATTCCGGCAGACAAGTTCTGGAAGATGAGAGAAGGTATGGCGACCTTTCTGCTCATCCCCGACAGTGCCAACTGCCCTTGGCCGCGGCGGATGTGCTTCCCAAAGTCAAGCTACTGATCCTCTTATCGCCCAGATGAGAGGATTTTTATTTATGGGGACAGCTTCCCCAGCAGGTCACAGCCACAAGAGATTGAGTCACAAGTAAATAGGATTTTCATCCCACCCATACATCAGAGAGGAACAGTTACACATGACTGCAGAGCGTCAGTTCGGTTTTTCGACCCGCCAGCTACATGCCGGTCAGCAGATTGACCCGACGACCGGCAGCCGCGCCGTACCTATCTATCAGACGACCAGCTACCAGTTCCGCGACACAGACCACGCCGCCAACCTCTTTGCCTTGCGTGAATTGGGCAACATCTATACACGGATCATGAATCCGACGACCGATGTATTGGAGCAGCGGTTGGCGAGCTTGGAAGGGGGGGCCGCAGCCCTGGCCGCCAGCAGCGGGCACGCCGCCCAGATCATGGCAATCTTGACGCTCTGTAGCGCGGGCGATCACATCGTCAGCAGCAGCCGTCTGTATGGCGGGACCTTTAACCAGTTCAACTATACGCTGCCGCGCATGGGCATTGAGGTCACTTTTGTGGACCCGTCGGACCCCAGCAACTTTGAGGGGGCCATTCGTGCCAACACCAAACTCATCTTTGGCGAGACGTTGGGCAACCCCGACATCTCCGTCTTCCCCTTTGAGGAAGTGGTCGCGATTGCCCAGGCGCACAACATCCCCGTCATGATCGACAACACCTTTGCATCGCCCTATCTGTGCCGTCCCATCGAGTGGGGCGCGAACATCGTCGTCCACAGCACCACCAAATTTATCGGCGGGCACGGCACGACCATCGGCGGTATCATCGTGGATGGCAACAACTTCGACTGGCGCAGCGGGCGTTTTGCCAACTTTGTCGAGCCGGACCCCAGTTATCATGGGCTGGTCTATGCGGACCTGCCGCTGCCGCCCTTTATCATCAAGGCGCGCGTGCAGATCTTGCGTGATGTGGGGGCGTGCCAAGCGCCGCTCAATAGCTGGACCACGCTGCAGGGCATCGAGACCCTCAGCCTGCGCATGGACCGGCACGTCAC
>CAZYQJ010000906.1:0-2147 GCA_964649925.1 uncultured Litorilinea sp. | reverse complement strand
CGCGACGACCACGACCGCCAACGCCAGCCAAGAGCAGATCCGGCGTTTGAGCCGGAGGTTGTTTGCCTGCATAAATTCAGACTTCCCTTCCATCCACATATCACGTCCAAATAAGTTCCTCTTGTCTAGCCTTTCGTCTTCTGACCAGGGAAGGTGTCTCCTTGTCCATGATGTCTGCCGGTGTGCACTATGCTTGTTCATCAATCAGTTGCTTATCTGTCATGTGCCGTTGACGTTAGGTGGCGGCACGAGCGCCAGGATGCCTCGTCCTGATCCGTGTTCGACCGCGGGCACGGGGCCAGAGGCCAATGCGTGCGGCGCTTCCCCGTAGGCTGCGTATTCTGGAATCAGGGTTGCCAACAGCCGGATCGCCAGGTCACACTGGTCTTGTTGGGCGGCCACGATCAGGGCCTCCACCGTTTGGTGCAGGTGGTCAGGGATATGGCGCGCCGCGCCTGCCGCGATACGGATCCGGGGGTGGGCAGTGACGCTATACTCCTCCCCCGGCAGAAACAGGTCTTCATAGAGTTTTTCGCCCAGGCGCAGCCCTGTGTAGACGATGTCAATGTCGCGGCCCACTTCCAGCCCCGAAAGACGAATCAGGTCTTTAGCTAAATCGGCGATACGCACCGGCTCCCCCATGTCGAGCATCAGGATCTCTCCGCCATGCCCCAGCACGGCAGCCTGCAGCACCAACTGGACGGCTTCCGGGATGGTCATGAAGAAGCGGGTGATCTCTGGGTGGGTCACCGTGACTGGGCCGCCTGCCGCGATTTGGCGGCGGAAGGTCAAGACGACGCTGCCCCGGCTGCCCAGGACATTGCCAAAGCGCACGACGACATAGGGTCGCCCGGTGCGCCGCGCCGCGTCCAGCACCAGCAGTTCGGCCGCGCGCTTGCTTGCACCCATGACACTGGTGGGGTTGACCGCTTTGTCGGTGGAAACCATGACAAAGTGATCCACCGCGTAGGTCTCGCACGACTCCAGCACATTGCGCGTCCCCAGGATGTTGTTGGTCACGGCCTCGCTTGGGTTGCTCTCCATCAGCGGCACATGCTTGTGCGCTGCTGTATGAAAGACGACTTCGGGGCGGCACTGGCGAAAGATGGCGTGGATGCGTTCCGCCATGCGCGTGTCTGCCAGATAGACCCGGATCTTGGGCGCGGTATCGCCGTTCAGCATCTGCCGCAGTTCGCCTTCCATCTCAAAGAGCGAGTTCTCTCCATGGCCGATCAGGATTAACTCTGCCGGGTGGGCGTGCAGGATCTGCCTGCACAGCTCGCTGCCGATGGACCCGCCGCCGCCGGTCACAAGCACCCGGCGCCCGGCAAGCAACCCATGCACGGCGGTGACGTCGGTGACGACCGGCTCGCGGCGCAGAAGGTCTTCGATGTCAACATGGCGCAATTGGTCGAACGTGATCGTGCCTTTGACTACCGAAAACAAGCTCGGCACCGTGCGCGGGCGGATGCCAACGCCTTCACAGATGCGGACAAGCTCGCGCAGAACGCTCCCTGGCGCAGCGGGCATGGCGATGACGACGTGGCGGATCTTATGCTGTTTGACGAGCGTGGGAATGATGTGGCGGTTGCCGAGAACGGGAACCCCGCACAGCGATGCCCCTTGCTTATTGGGGTCGTCGTCGATAAAGCCGACGACGGTAAAGGCGGTTTGCCTGTTCTGTTGAAGTTCGCGCAGCACCATGGCGCCGGTGTCGCCCGCGCCGACGATGATCACCCGCTCGCGCTTGTCGCGCCTGGGGTGGCCAAACCGGAACAGCGAACGCCGTTGCTGGATGATGCGCAGCAGCAACCGTGAACCGGCCAGAAGGCCGACGCCCAGGATCGCCTCCAACAGCCAGATCGAGCGTGAAGCGCTGTAGGGCAGCCCGATCCAGCGCAGGGGTCCAAAGTTGACTGCGGCGATGAGCAGCGGCGCGATCAGCCCCGCGGCCAGGATGCACTTGAACTCGCTGGTGCTGGCATAACGCCAGAGCCGGTTATAGAGGTTGAAGAAGAAGTAGAGCGGCAACCGGATGATGGGAACCACCAAAAAGATCGGCCAGCTGCTGACCAAATAGGCGTGTGCCAGCGGCAGTGAATCAAAGCGCAGGATGGCAGCCAGCCAGATAGCGGTCCAAATCAGTG
>CAZYQJ010000905.1:0-2149 GCA_964649925.1 uncultured Litorilinea sp. | reverse complement strand
ACGCCGGGCAAGCTCTTGGTAACGTACGGCAGTTGAAATTGTAAGGATGAGTCTATCATGGGTATGCGAAACAGGAAGGAAGGTTGGTTCCCAAACTGGGGTGAACCACAGCTTATGTTTACTTAACGATCCGGCGTCTCAAGGCAGCGTCACTTCTGATTAAACAAGATCATGCTGTAGCAGAAGGCATTGCCCGTCTTGCCGCCATAGCCAAAGCCAGCCGCTTCGCCCCATCGCCGCACCTGCCACGCTGGCACATAGGCCGGGTCGGGGAGTTCTTCACTGATCGCCAGCCGCGCACCCGGTTTCAGCACGCGGCGCACTTCGGCCAACGCACGCGTGCGATCTTGGATCTCGCCCAATACCGCGATCAGCACGGCGACATCTACACTGCTGTCGTCGAGCGGCAGGTCATACGCCCCCACCGCATGAAAGTTGACCCGGCCCGCCAGCCCCAGTTTTTCCATCCGGGCGCGTGCCTGGGCCAACAGCGGCGGCTGCAAATCCACGGCATGAACCGTCCCCGCTGCGCCAACCATGCGCGCCATCTCGGCGGTAAACAGCCCTGTGCCGCAGCCCAGATCAAGTACGGTCATGCCGTTGAACAGCCCAAATAGCCCCAACGTTTCGCCTGGGTTGCGATAGGCCAGCCGCGCCGGATGCTCCAGCCAGGCCGCCATCTGGTGCGGCATGGGCCGCGGCTGCCGCCAGGTTCCGGCACGCAGGCTTACCTGGCTGCCCAACGCCGCGCCGACGGTCGCCGCCAGGCTGTTGGTCACAATGCGGATTGGAGCAGAAGCGTCCATCTAGGTCACCACTTCGTTTGCGGGTGGGAAGCGTATCTTGAGAATTCCGTTGGTAAAACTGGCGTTGCGCGCGTCCCGTTGGGCCAGCACAGAGGGGAGCATCAATTCACGCTTGAAATTGCCGATGCTGATAAAGAGTTCGTCGCCGCGCTTGGACAACTTGACCTTATCCAACTCCACATTGGGCAGCGGCAGTTTCAGCACAAAGTCATCGCCTTCTTCTTCGATCTCCTGCGCCTGGCCCACAAAGAGAATCTGCCCTGGATCGCGGTCGCCAAAGAGCGTCGAGGCCAGTTCTTCCAACTGGGCCAGCCCCACCATCTCCACGTCAAACCAGCCCGAACGCAAGATGGGCAGCGGGTAAAAATCGCGCTCGATCTCGCTCAGATAACGGCATTGGATCTCTTGCAGCCGGTGCAGATAGGGGTCTTGGCTCGGCTGCGTCACCGTGACGTTGCCCTGCCCATCGCTGGTCACACCAGGCAGGATCCGGTTGGCGACCACCGCATCGACCGGATAGCCAAAGAGCGATAGATAGGTAACGGCGCGCGCCCCTTCTTTCACCACCATCTTCTCCGGGTTGACGACGACCCGGTAGCTGGTGATCTCCGGGTTGACCAACACCTTCTGCAGTTCTTTGACCCCTTCGACCAGGTTGTTCAGCCCAACGAACGGATCGCGATCCGGCATCACGCGGCGCAGCAGGCCCGTCGCCAGCCGCATGGTGGCATCGCCCCACCCAGACATGCGCCCCACATACCACTGAAAACTTTCGGGAACGCTCAGCAGGCGGATCGTCTCCCCTGTGGGTGCAGCGTCCACAATCACACGGTCATAGTGACCTTCGACCGCCTGGCGGTTGATGTGCAGCAGGCTGACCACTTCTTCCATGCCGGGGATCACGGCCATCTCCTCGGCCACAGCCTTGCTCATCCCCTGGCGGCGCAGGATATTGCCGACATAGCCCTGCATCTGACCCCAGTGCTGGCGGATTTCGTCCAGCACATTGATCTCCTGCGCGTCCAGGTTTTCCGCCACGGCCACAGGTTCGCTGCGCAGTGGCAAGTCCAGGCTGTCCGCCAGGCTGTGGGCAATGTCCGTACTGACAACTAGGGTGCGATACCCCAGTTGCGCGCTGCGCAGCACCGAAGCCGCCGCGACGGTGGTCTTGCCGACACCGCCCTTACCCAAATAAAGAATGATTCGCACGTCTCAGGTTCCTTAACCTTCTCCAGCGTTCACCTGGACACTACACAAGACCCGGCGCGGGCTGTGCGTCCGCTGCCCGCCGCTTCCGCCGCCGGATCACCGATCGGATGATCAACGCCACCCCTACCGCGCCA
>CAZYQJ010000904.1:0-2149 GCA_964649925.1 uncultured Litorilinea sp. | reverse complement strand
TCGCCCAGGATCATGAACATCTCACTCCAGGGCATGCGAAAACCGGAGTAGGTGGCGAAGGTTTCACCCAGTGCGCCGTTTTCGAACTCGAATGTGGCCACGGCAAAGTCCTCTGCGCCGTTGATGAACTCGGGACGGGTGACCCGGGTTTTTCCAGTGACCGATTTGATATCGCCGATGAGATAGCGCATGAGATCGATGCGGTGGACGGAGACCGAAATGACAATACCGCCGCCAGCGCGTTTGCCATCATAGAGCCAGTGACCGGGCGGCAGGAAGGCAAGGAGATTCTGCATCGAAACGAAGCGGACGCCGCTGATACGGCCAAGCTCGCCTTCGTCAATGAGTTGTTTCACGCCCTGGTAGCTGGGCCGGTAATGCTGATCCTGAGCGACCATCAAGGTGACCCCGGCTTTGTCGGCGGCTTCGACCATGGCCCGGCATTCTTGCATCGAACAAGCCATAGGTTTTTCGACCAGGACGTGTTTGCCTGCTTCGGCTGCAGCGATGGCGAGCGGCGCATGTTGATCATGAATGGTACAGATATCTACGGCATCGAGCGCGGCTTCTTTGATCATCCTGTCCGCGTCCGTGTAGATGGCATCAACCTCCGCCTCGCTCGCCCGTTGGCGCGCGGCAGATTCGCTAATGTCACAGATGGCGACCAGTTGTACCTTGTCGGGAAACTGCTGATAGGCGCGTAGATGTGCGCGTGAGATGCCACCCGCACCGATCAGGCCAACACGTAAGGCTTTGGACATTGTCGGATTCCTTCGTCTATGTCTGTGTGACGGGTATGTCACAATGGAGATGATCTCCAGGTTATACATGTTGGCCGGCGGATGTACAGCGGGACGGTTCAGCCACCACACATCCACCGGCATACAGCTTAGGGCATTGCGGCGACGAGTACGGAAGACTCAGGGTCGCCTTCAGCAGGCTGCGAACGATCAGGCGCGCGCGGGTTCGGGGGGCGTTTCGATCAATTTGTCGCCCATCAGGTTGCGGAGATAGTGCAGGCTGCGCTCCGCCTCATCAACCGTGCCACATTCGACACTGAAGAAGATCTCGCGGTCAAGCGGGTCCAAGATTTCAAGCACACGGTCCCAATCGACAAGTCCCTCACCACAGGCACAACCGACAGGTGTGCCTGTGACTTTGCCGCGTTCGGCATCGCTGTGCTCGATGCTGATGTCCTTGGCATGCACGTGCCGGACGTATTCACGTACGTTCTTCAATCCTTCGTATGGGTCTTCGGCAGCGGCGAGATAAGGGTTGCCGGTATCCCAGTTGACGGCCATCCAGGGGGAATCGACGAGGTGTACAATGCGCAACAGCCCTTCGGAGGTCTGCGTATAGATGCCGTGCGGTTCGATGCAGATATAGACGCCGTGGCGCTCCGCCACCTGATTGGCCTTGGTCAGGGTATAGCGCATGGCATCGTGCGCTTCTTTGTCGTCCATCCAGTCCGGTTTGATCATCTCATCTGTGTTGACAAAGCGCGCATCGTTGGCATCGGCAAACAAGATGGCGCGCGTCAGGCGAGGGACAGCCGCTTCCGGTTTCATGAGCGGGCTGTGGCCGCTGATGCTGCTGACGCTGATCCCGGCTTGGTCGCAGATCTCTTTCATCAAAAGTGGATCTTCCTCCATCGAGAAGGAGTGAAAGTATCCAACCTCGCTCAGTAGCTCCCAGCCGGTATGTACCATCGGCTCGATGTACTGGTAACCTAGTTCCGCTGCCTTTTGTACACCCCAGGCAAAACTCTTGTCTGCACTGCGGACGTACTCCATGTTCAGAGTGATCCGGTAGCGTGCCATTCCTCAATCCCTCCTAAGCTTGTTCTCTCGCGCATGTTATGTAGGGTGTCGCGGCCTAAGCGCTGCCGCTGTCGAGTTGTTCCCAGAAGGTATCCAGGGCCTTCTGCACATCGGAGGCGGCTTGCACCAGCGCGGCCTCAGGCGTTGCCTGATCGGTGAGGGCAAATTCCCATGCCTCAGCCATAGCGGTCCAGATCTCAGACGCGGCCATGCCGCCGAGATTGCCGCAGCCTTGCGCCCAGTTCACGGCGTCAAGTTCGGATTCTTTCATCTTGCGTTGGCGGTCGGGCAGTTGGCTATAGAACAACTCCTGCATGTGCTCCCGCGAA
>CAZYQJ010000903.1:0-2149 GCA_964649925.1 uncultured Litorilinea sp. | reverse complement strand
TTTTGGAGGAGGCCGACCCGCACAGCCTGGTGCTGCTCGACGAACTGGGCGCGGGCACCGACCCCGACGAAGGGTCTGCGCTGGCGATGGCGCTGTTGGACAACCTGCGCGACCGCGGGATTACCACCTTTGCCACGACCCATTACAGCGACCTCAAGCTCTACGCCCACAATACCCCCGGCGTCCGCAATGCGTCGGTTGAGTTTGATGTCGAGACCCTCAGCCAGACCTATGAACTGAGCATCGGGCTGCCGGGCCGTTCCAATGCGCTGGTGATCGCGCGGCGGCTGGGGCTGAACCCGGTGATTGTGGAGCGGGCCGAGAGCATTGTGCGCCCGGATGCGCTGGAGGCCGATGCGCTGCTCGACGACATTAAGCGCGCCCGCCAGGAGGCGCAGCATTCTACCGAGCGCGCCAAGGAGCGCGAGCGCCAGGCCCAAGCGATAGAGGCCGATCTGCGCTACCAACTGGCAATGCTGGAGGAGGCGCGGCGCACGGTAATCGCCGAGACACGCCAACTCATGCAGCAAGAGCTAGACGACATGCGCCGCGAGATCGAGCAGACTCGCCGCCAGGTGGCGCGCGCATCACAGTTTTCGGGCGGCAGCAGCCATGATCAGTTCTTGGCCGAAGCCGAACGCGAGATCGCGCGCCGCCAGCGTGACACCGAAGAAGTCGATACCGCGGTGATAATGCCCGGTTCGGACAGCGAGCGTATCAGCGGCGTAATCGAGGTGGGCGACCGTGTTTGGGTTGCCAACCTGCAGGCCAGCGGCGAAGTCCTGTCGCTCAACGAGCGCGCCGAGGAAGCCGACGTACAGATCGGCAACTTCCGGCTCAAACTGCCGCTCAAGCGGTTAGAACTGCGCCAAAAGGCAGTCAAGGACACGCCGCCCGAACGCGTGGTGATCCAGGCTGGGGCCATGCACAACAGCCCCGGCATCGAGTTTGATATGCGCGGCGAACGGGTGGAAGAGGGGTTGGAAAAACTCGAACGCTATCTTGACGACGCCTATCTGGCGCGTTTGCCCTGGGTGCGTATCATCCACGGCAAGGGAACCGGCGCGCTGCGCGATAGCGTGCGCACCATGCTGCGCCAGCATCCGGCTGTCAGCGAATTTCGCGCCGGTGACCAGGGCGAGGGTGGCGACGGTGTGACCATTGCCAAACTGGTCGGGAACGCGTGAATAGGCTATCATCCAGCATAGACGGCCACGTCGTGGGGTGACGGTGGTGGCTGCCAATCAAAGGGAAAAGAGAAGCAATGTCGGTTTCGAGCCAATCCTCCTTAGTCTGTAGTGTAGGCATTACCGCCTATAACGAGGAGGAGAACATCGGCCATTTGTTGGAAGCGCTGCTGGGCCAGCACCTGCACACGGTCGAGATCGCAGAGATCATCGTGGTCGCCAGCGCTTGCACAGACCGCACCGTGCCCATCGTGCGCGAATTCATGGCGCGTGACCCCCGTATCAAGCTGATTGAGCAGGAAAAGCGCGAAGGCAAGACCAGTGCCGTCAACCTCTTTCTGAGCGCGGCGCAAGCTGACATCTGCGTGCTGGAGAGCGGCGACACGATCCCCCATGAATATGCCGTGGAACACCTGGTGCGGATGTTTGCCGACCCCACCGTGGGCATGGTGGGCGCGCAGAAGATCCCCGTCAATACGCCCGATCACATCACCGGCTTGCTCAGCCATCTGCGCCTGCGGATGGAGCATGAGCTTTGTCTCGAAATCCCACGGCTGGGCGAGATGATCGCCTTCCGCAAGTTCTTTGACCATATCCCGTCGGATGTCGCCATGGACGAAGCCTTTGTCGAGGCATTGGTCGTGCGCCGCGGGTTGTCGGTTCGCTATGCGCCCGATGCCGTGGTCTACAATACCGGGCCAGACACGATCGGCGACTTTGTGCGCCAGCGGCGGCGCAACCACGCGGGCCACCTCTACCTCAAGCACAAGTACGGGTATGCGGTCAGCAGCATCCAGAACCAGCGCGTGATCCGGGTGGCGTTCAAAGAATTGTGGGGCGTGATCCAACTGCTGTGGGTGCTGTTTCTGCTCGCCGTTTTGGAGGCGTGGAGCCGTCTGTTGGGCTGGTATGACTTCGCCATCAAGCGTGACCGCCATGTGGTTTGGAACATGGCATGGAGC